>DEIC01000100.1 GCA_002352285.1 Alphaproteobacteria bacterium UBA2784
ATCCTCACCCTGCCGCTCTTCCCTGGCCTGACGGATGATGAGATCGCGCGGGTGATTGCGGCGGTGCGGGGATTGGGCTGAGAAATGCACGCGCTTTTTGTTTCCAACCAGCGCAAGACCGAGTTTTTTGATGGCGTGGCGCAGGAGCTGCGCCGCATGGGCGTCGCGATATCATGGATCACGCTCAGCAACCGCTGGCGTGACTTCCTGCTGGCCAAAGGCTGGCCGCGCGGCGACATTCTCAATCTGGCTGATTTCGGACCTGAATGGACACGCAACAGCCCGCGTGCCGAAGATCTGGCGCGTCTCGAGAAAATTGACGCCACCGCCCAGATCGGCGTGCGCCACGCGCTGATGGTGGACAGGGAAATCAACCGCTGGCCCGGCCACCGGGCGATGGCCTGGGCGGCAGTTGTGGTGCGCGAGATCGACAGCTTCATCGCGCGGAAGAAACCGGATGCGAGCTTCGGTGAAACCACCTGGGCGCCGGAACTGCTCACATCTGAAATCATGCGCGTGCATGGTCGCTTGCATCTGCAGCATGCCACCATGCGCGTGCCATCGGAGCGGTTCGGGTTCTTTCCGGGCGTGCTGCACGATCATTTTGTGCGCGTGGTGGACGCGCCGCCCCACGCGCTGCGCGATCAAGCGCGCCAGATCATCACCGATTTGCGCGAGCGTGCCGTTCAACCTTACTACATGGCCCGGAATGTAAAGCCGCATCGCCTGCGCCGTCACTGGCTGGAGGAAGCGCGCATCGCTCTTGGCGGTGCCAACCGCTTTGACCATACTGTGCCAAACCTTGCCACGCGCACGGCCCGCCGGCTTTCAGCGCGCGCCAAGGCGGCGCTCCAGTCACGTGGTGTCTTTGAGACGCCGCCCGCAAATTCCCGGCGTCCCTATGCGCTGGTGATGCTGCACAAGCAGCCGGAAGCCTCGGTCGATGTCTGGGGATTTTCAGCCCAGAACCAGCTGGAGAATATCCGGGCGCTGGCGCGCCTGCTGCCCTCTGGCTGGGAAATCTGGGTCAAGGAACACGCGGTGGCGACAGGTGATCGCAGCGGGCAATGGTATGATGACGTGCGCGCCATTCCCGGCGCGCGCCTGATTGATCCTCATGCCAATGGCAGGCAGCTTGTGCTTGGCGCAGCACTTGTGGCCTCGGTGTCGGGAACGGCTTCGCTAGAGGCAGGGTTGCTCGGCATTCCCGCCATCACGTTTGCGCCGATGTTTTTTGCACCTGTGCTGGCGCAAAGCCATTGCACGCCTGCCGCAATGACACGGGCAGAAATGGATTCGCTTCTTGGCAAAGGCGCGCCCGCTGATGCGGAAGGATTTCTGGCGAGCGTGCTCGCCAATTCATGGTCGGGCATCGTCAGCGACTTTGCAAGCGCACCGGAAGCCGGCACAGACGAGAACCTTGCCAGCGTGGCACGCGCAACGCATCAGGTTCTGGTCGCACTCAGACTTTCGTCCACGCCTCGGGAATAGGCTTGGGAAACTTGGGAAGCTCCGGGAAATAGCGCGGATTGAAGGCCGAAACCAGAATCCGGTCCTGCACGCGGCCTTCGCGCACGATATGGCCGTGCAGTGCGCCTTCAATCACCCAGCCCGCCCGCAGATAGGCCTTCACGGAGCCGGTGTTGTGCTCATAGATCGCGCCTGAAAGTTTGCGCAGATCGTGCTCATCAAATGCAAGCGCCATGCCCTGCTTGATCGCCTCGGTCGCATAGCCCTTGCCCCAGGCGCTGCGGTCGCCAATGACGGTGACGAGATCGCTGACGCCCGTCTCTTTGTTGATGTCGCCCAGCTTCAGATTGCCGATATGTTTGCCGGTCGCCGCTTCACAGATCGCATACATGAAGCGGATGCCCTCATCGCGCCCGTGCTCCATGAAGGCGATAGCCTCTTCGCGCGTGATGCCGCGCGCTTCAAGAAATTGCGTAACGACCGTGTCCTTGAACCACGAAAGATAGGTGTCCGTGATGTCATCTGGCGTCAGCGGCCGCAGGCTGATGGGTGACGCAGCACCAATGTTTACCGCCTGCATGCGCGGCTCCAGCTGGGCGAGCGGAAGCCGCAGAACCTGTTGCATGCGGCTTTGCGGTGAGAAGCCGCGCTTGAACCAGCCGATCTGGAACTCTTTGTCCGAGACCATGCCCTTGACCGGCACCTCACCCAGATTATAGCGCGTGCATCCGCGGGCCTTGGCCGCCAGCATGGAGCGGAACAGCGCCGCGTGGGAAAGCGGCTTGTCAAAATGGCTGCGGTCATACGCACCGCTGGAATAATAGGCAGCGCCAGCGGCATCGAGCGTGAGCGTGCCCGACACCAGTTTTTCCCCAAGATAGCCCAGCACCAATCCGCCAGAACCCTGCCGCAGGGCATCAAGGCAGACCTGCCAGCTTTCGATCGGCCTTGTAACGCGGCCGGCCACATCGGCATGCAGTTGGCGGAAGGCGCCAAACTCTGCCTCATCCGGATTTGACGCATCGACAGTGACAAAGCGGAGATTTCCCTCACCCCATCGCACTTGCTGGCGATGGCCCTTGCGCAGATTGTTCTCAAGCTCAACGGGCGAGACGGTCAAATCCGCTTCGGCAAAGATGCGGGCCATTGGCAAAGCGCCGATCTGCGTGAGCGCGGTCACAACCAGTCCATCAGGGTCGTTTTCCGGATCAAGCGCAAACTCGGCAGTCAGAACGGCGAAACGCCGTGCGATGTGGCGCAGCTCTGCCAGCATCAGGCGGAAGGCGCGCTCACGCACCAGAAGCGGTGCATCTGGCGAAAACTGGATGAGGGCGGGAAATCCGAAACGGTCAATCCGCTCTGACCCGGCATCGCACCAGACTGTCAGGATGCGCGTTGCGCCGTCGGCAACAGAAAAGCTCACCTCGTTGCGCTTGCCGCTCAATGCGGCGGCATAATATCGATGCCCGAACGCGCAATAGGGGATGTCAAACCCGGTGGCGGCGGCAGGCGCCAGCGGCGCAGCCTCAACAATGTGCATGGCGGAATTCCTTGCGCAGAGTCTGCGTCAGCCCCTCTACCCACTTGATGATTTGCGGCCAGGCTGCGCGGTGCAGCGGCAGCATGAGTGCAGGCTGATAGCACGGATTTGCGGCATCGCGGGCGACATCGATCTGGTAGAGGCCCGTGGCAATGCCAAAGGCCGGAAGACTGGCCGCCGCAGCCTTGAGCGCGCCCATGTCGCCAAAGAGCGGCCAGAGGAAGGGCGCATCACCAGGCAGAAACGCTGACCAGCCCAAGGGCAATGACGCCGCCGACAGATGCGAGAGCAATTCGGCGGCGCGCGCGCGCCTTGCCTCTGCTTCGCCTGAAAAATTGTCCGCACGGTCCGGCAGCCCGCGTAAGTCTTCGGCGTGGGCGCGCGCATCAAGATAGCGGTCTGCGTAAAGGTGATGCAGCGCGCCCGGCCCTGCTGACGCCGGATCACGGAACGCCGCTGTATCTTTCGCGCGCGCTGCATCGCTGCGGGGTGGTGGCGCATCCCGCCGGTCGCGCAACGCGCGGGCCAAAGCTGCATCGCGCGTCACCACGCCGCCCACCATGCCGGATGTTGTGAAAAACTTTGGCAGGCTGAAAACAGCGGCAATTGCGGCGCCGCGCCGCCACATCGGATCGGCGTGAAAAAAAGCATGGCACAGATCTTCAATCACCACGCCATCGGGAACATGCGCCTGCCTGATCCCATACTGGTGATAGACGATGTGCGCTGCGGCTGGCGACTTGATGGCGCTGTCCTGCGGAAAGGCATGTGGCACAATCGCCTCCAGCACGCAGGCCGAGATCATGCGCGGCATCGCCACAACATCACGATAGCGGGAAAGCCCCAACTCCTGCAGCACAAGGGAAAGCCCCGCGCGGCCCGCACTCGTCAGGCAAACATGCCCGCCAAAATAGTCGGCCAGCACCTGTTCCAGCAGTACAGGGGATGGCCCCGGCTGATCCGGCATGGCCGGGAAGGGCGTATGGCCGATGGCGCCAGACACGCTCATGCGCGCGCTCCGCTAGGGCCGGATGACAAGAANNAACAGCGCGCCTGCCTCGGCCTCTTGTGCAAGCGTGGGCATGGCGGCACTGCGTGCGCGCCACGCCGCATCAAAGGCCTTGCCGGCGTCACTGGCAAGAAAGCGCGCCTTCTTGTCCAGGGAGGGCATGTCACCCATCAAAAGACGCCCCTGCGGCGCAAGCAGAGCAGCTGCCGCCGCAAGAAACGCGCGCGCCGCCGTCATGTCGGGAAGGCAATGCAGAACGGAATAGCACAGGATGCGGTCATACGCGCCCTCGGGTTTTGCCTGCGGAAAGATGCCGGGCAGAAGCGTGACATTCGGCAGACGCAGCCGGCCTGCATACTCTTTCAGAATGTCGGGATGATCGAGCGCGACGACCGATTTCACCATCGGCGCCAGCGGAATGACGAGATTGCCGGGCCCGCAGCCAATATCGAGAAGCCGCACCTCGCCGTGAAGCGCAAGTTTCGTGGCCACATCGGGCGCGATCAGCGCCTCGGCCTCTGCCTGCACGGCATAGCGCCCGGCCTGCAGCGTGGGTGAAAGCCCCAGCGCCGAGAGCTTTGCGTATGCATCAATGGCGGCATGGCCACTCATCATCTCACCCCAATGCCTTGTTCAGCGCCGCCACATCCGGGTGCGCGCGCAGGAACTTTTCCACATCTGCCGCATCGAATGCAGGTTTGCCCGGATAGAGCGCCGCATAGACCCTTGCGACCATCGCAAAATCATCCGGCGTATCAACCGTCCAGCGCCAGTGTGACTGATCCGTGCCTTGCGTGAAAGCGGCAAGCCGGAATTCTGCCGGATGGCGATAGATATGCATGGTCACATGCTCACGCGCGGGGCCGGGCGGCGCCTCTGCCGCCGCGCGGAAAAGTGTATCCCAGCGCATCACCTCCACATCAAGCCCGTCGGCAAAGCTGCGCTCTACGCTGTTCGACGTATAGTCTGCGCCGCCTGCGATTTGATGCGCAATCACCGCATCAATCAGGGCGGGATCAGTCAGGGGGCAATCCGCCGTCAGCCGCACGATGTGATCCGCCGGGCCGAACGCTTCAGCCGCCCCGGCAAAGCGCGCCAGCACGTCGTCGAGCGAGCCGCGATGGCACGCCATGCCGTGCGATGCGGCAAATGACGCAAGCACATCATCACTGGGGTCATCAGACGTCGCCAGCACCAGGCGGCTAATCAGTTTCGCGCGAAGAATGCGCTCCCATTGCCGCCACACCATGGGCTCGCCCAGAAGCGGGCGCATCACCTTGCCCGGCAGCCGGGTAGACGACATGCGGGCTTGAAGGATGGCAAGAACGCGGGGGCCTTTCATGGCGCCATCTCACCCCTGCCAGCGCGACGGATCAAGCAGGATCGGATCATCGATCGCAAAGCCGGACCAATCCGTGACCGTCCCGTCTTTGGCAGCTTCGCGCGCAAGCCCGTCAAGCTCGCTGGCGCTGGTAACGCCCACCACAATGCGGCTGACGCCCTGCGTGCGCTGGATGAAGGAAAGCGCCGCCGAAAGGGGCGATACACCCAGCGCCGCCAGCCGCGCATGAAACGCGGCAAGACGTGGCGCACAATGTGCCAGGCGCGGCGGCAGGCGCGAAGGCTCCAGAAAAATCGCGCCCTGAAGAAAGATCGAGCGCGCATGTACCTCAACGCCGCGCGCGGCGAGAGCAGACAGCGTGCCATCGGCCACCAGCCGCTGGTCAAGAATGCTGACCGGCACCTGCATGACATCGGGTAAAAAGCGTTGCGCAAGCGCAAGCGGGCCGTCGGCATGATAGGCAGAAATGCCGATGCGCCGCACCCGGCCTGATGCTTTCAGAGTGGAAAGCCCCGTCCAAAGCCGCGCGCCCGCAACACCTGAAAGGTCAAGCGCATGATGCACCATCAGCGTGTCGAGCGGTGCGCCGAACAGGTCGATGGATCGCTGTACGCGCGCCAGCACCGCCTCAACGCTGCCCGCCTGTGCCAGCATTTGCGTCTTGGTGATAACGCCAAAGCCGCGTGCGCCCGCATTCAGGCGCGCCAGAACCTCCTCGGCATCGCCATAGGCGGCGGCACAGTCGAGCAGGGAAATGCCGTGCCCGCGCGCCACCTCAAGAATGCGCACCGCCTCGCCCGCGGCGATTTTGCCGGTAACATTCGAGATGCCATAGTCGAGCCCGAACTGCACCGTGCCGAGGATGAAGCGGGAGAGGGGCGCGCTCATGCCAGCACCCCGGTATAAAAGTCCCGCATGCGCGTGCGAAAAGCATCGAAGCTGTAGAGCGTGCGCGCGCGTGTGCGGCCCGCCTCGCCCATGCGGCGGCGCATATCTGCGTCATTGCAAAGGCGCTGCAATGCCGCTGCCAGTGCTGCAATGTCACGCGGCTTGACGATCAGGCTCGTTTCGCCCGGCACACCCACCTCCGGCACGCCCGAGGGAAGATCAGTCGTTACAACCGGCAGCCCCCAGCGCATCGCTTCAATCTGCGAAATGCCAAACGCCTCGGCCGTGGTGACGCTGGGCATGGCAAAGATGTTGGCGGCGCCATAGGTAGCTTGCTTTACACGTTCCTCTGCCGCACCCAGAA
This sequence comes from Alphaproteobacteria bacterium UBA2784, assembly GCA_002352285.1. Classification (GTDB taxonomy): domain Bacteria; phylum Pseudomonadota; class Alphaproteobacteria; order Micropepsales; family Micropepsaceae; genus UBA2784. The sequence goes on from DEIC01000100.1 coordinate 6,614, forward strand.
AATGCACGCGGGACTGCATGCCCAGCGACTGCACCAGTGCACGACTTTCTTCCATCAATGGCCCATCCCCGATCACGGCGAGCGCCAGCGATGGCACCTGCGCCATCGCGTGAAGCAGAACGTCGAGACCCTTATAGGGCACCAGCCGCCCGACAAAGACGCAAAGCATCTGATCTGGCGCGATCAGGCGCGTGCGCAGTGCCGCAGCCTCGGTCCGAACGGCATCGTCGGCAAGGAAGCTCTCAAGTTCAGGCTCCGTCGAAAACGGAATGACATGCAGCCTTCCGGCGCAATCAGGCAGATCAAGGGAAAAGCGAGCAAGATTGCGAGAGGAAACGATGACCGCCGCAGCACGGGCGATTACACGCCGGTATGCCATCAACGCCAATGATCGCAAGGGCTCGCGCCCCAGAATGTCGGCATGATGCGTCACCACGATGCGGGCCGAACGCGGCGCCCGCAACGCCGCCAGTGTCGCCAGAACATTGGGTGCATGCAGATGCACGATGTCGGGCTGAGACCTGCGCATCTCACGCCCGTAAGCCGGACTTATGGGTTGCGAGAAAAGCGTCGCCAGCGTGCCGCAGCGCACGATTTGCGCACCATAAAGGCTTTCGCGGATGGTCTTGCGCCCTTCGCCATGGGCGATCACGGTTGTATCGAACACATCCGAAACCGCACGGGTGAGCAGTCCCGCATGTTGCTCCATGCCGCCGCGCACCGGCGGAAAATACTTTGCAAGAAGGGTAAGGCGCCTGGCTGCCACCCCCTACCTCACCTTGAACAGCGGTTCCAGCGGCGCGCATTTGAGCAGCTGGCGCACGCGGCGCTCATTCACGGCGGCCGCCAGAAGCGGCATCACCGCGTCATAAACGGCCAGCAGCGCGTCAATGTCGGCGTCATCGTGCGCAAACGACAGATTATGCGTGCCAAAGGCCAGAATGCCGCGCTCAAACATCTCCTGCATGAAAAGGGTTTTGGTCTCGAACGCCGAAACGCCATTGGCATCAGAGAAATTGAGGAAGGTCCAGCTGGGATGGCCACTCACGGAAAAAATGTGCGCAGCGTCATAACGTGCAATGCGCTCCGCCACGCCCGCCTTCAGGCGCGTGCCAAGGCGCGCAAGATGCGCGGTCACACGCTCGCGCGCCATTTTATCGAGGCAGGCGCGCGCCGCCGCCAGCGACAGACATTCGCCGCCCATGGTGAAGGAGAAGAACACCTCCTCCATCTCCATCATAATGTCGCGCCGCCCGGCCACCGCCGAAAGCGGAAAGCCGTTCGCCAGCCCCTTGCCGAAGGTCGCAAGATGCGGTGTCACGCCAAACAGCTCCTGCGCGCCACCATCAGCAAAGCGGAAGCCGGTGATCGTCTCATCAAATACCAGAACGGCGCCCTCGCGCTCGGCCAGCGCCTTCACGCCAGCGAGATAGCCGGGCAGGGGCTCCGCCACATTCATGGGTTCCAGAATGATCGCGGCCACCTGACCCTTCAGCGCGAGGAGCTTTTCCTCCAGCGCCGCAAGATCGTTATACGGAAATGTGTGCGTCAGCGCGCGCGTGGCGGCGGGCACGCCCTTGTTGCGCGCCGTGGTGCCGATCGACCAGTCAAGCCAGCCGTGATAGCCGCACATCAGCACATGATCGCGACCCGTAAACGCGCGCGCAATGCGGATGGCGCCCGCCGTCGCATCCGACCCATTCTTGCCGAAGCGCACCATCTCCGCACAAGGCACCATGGCGCAGATGCGCTCGGCCACGTCGCTCTCCAGCGTGTGCGAAAGCGTGAACACGGTGCCGTCGGCCAGCTGGCGCGCTACCGCCTCGTTCACATCCGGGTCGGCATGGCCCAGCGTGATGGCGGCAAGGGCGTTGATGTAATCGGTATATTCGTTGCCATCGACATCCCACACCCGCGAACCCCTGGCCCGCGCTGCAAAATAGGGTGACACGCCCAAGGGATATTGCGTGATGCTTTTTGAGAATGTCTGCGCGCCCAGCGGGATCACTTTTCGCGCGCGCGCCAGTTGCGCTTCCGATTTCGCATAACGGGTGGACATGATGGCGCGTCAGCCTTTCCTGGTGAGCAGATCCCATGACAGCGGCTCGCCCGCTTCAATGTCGCGCGCGGCGATCATGGCAAGCACGCGCGGCAGGAATTTGGGCGCAAGCCCATAGCCGGGCCGGATGGAACGCACGTTGTTCTCGGTGATCGCCGCACCGCGCGCAATCGGCGCCACGGCGTAGAGCGAGCGGCGAAAGACGATGCTGCCTTTCTCGCTCCCCTCCAGATCATAGGTCACGCCGCCCAGTGCCGCGTGCGCATTGCGGCAATCATCGACGAGGGCCTTGAACTCGTGCGGCTCCAGCGAGAAGGCGGCATCCGGCCCGCCATCGGCGCGCGCAAGGGTGAAATGCTTTTCAATGATGGCGGCCCCCATCGCCACAGCGGCAACAGCCGCCGCCGTGCCCGGCGTGTGATCGGAAAGCCCCGCCACCACATCGAAGGCAGCGGCCAGATGCGGAATGGTGCGCACATTCGCGTCGCTGAACGGCGCGGGATAGGCGCTGGTGCAGTGGAGGAGCGCAACTCCACCGCTTCCGTTCTGGCGCGCGGCCTCCACCGCCTCGCCAATCTCGCCCAGATTGCACATGCCGGTGGAAATGATGAGCGGCTTGCCCGTGCGCGCAGCAAGCGCAATCAGCGGCAGATCAACCGCCTCGAACGATGCGATTTTATAGGCAGGCGCATCCAGCCCCGAAAGCAGCGCGACAGCGCTGGGATCGAATGGCGAGGAAAACATGGTCACGCCAAGCTTGCGCGCATGGGCAAACAGGGCCTCATGCCATTCAAACGGCGTGTGCGCCTGCGCATAAAGGTCATGGAGCGTCTGGCCATCCCACAGCCCGCCTTTGATGCGGAATTCGGGGCGGCTGCTTTTGATGGTGATCGTATCGGGCGTATAGGTCTGGATCTTGATGGCGTCTGCGCCCGTGGCGGCGGCGGCATCGATCATGGTGATCGCGCGGGCAAGACTGCCATTGTGGTTGCCGGAAAGCTCGGCAATCACATAGGGCGGCGCCCCCGCCCCGATCTTCCGCCCGGCGATGGAGAATGAACTGGCGTCCGTAGGAAACATGCGTGTCACAAATCCGCTGAATTGCTTGTGGGCCCGATAGCGCGCACAATTGCATCGAATACAATAGCAGGTCGATCAAGGAAAGTGGTGGCAGGTTCAATTCATGATCGGGAAACATGCGGTCTTGATTTCGGGCGTGTCGCAGGGCTTGGGGGAGGCGCTGTTTGAGCAAGTGCTGGCCCTCGGCCATTGGCCAATCGGCCTGGGAAGGCGCTTCACCCAATTTCAACTGGATGCAGTCAGAAGCGCGATGGCAGCTACGATCTATTGCGACCTCTCGGTTGTGCCAGCATCTATCGCTCGCGAGTTGGAACTTGCGACACCGAAAGATGTCAGGAAACTGGTATTCATTAGCAACGCAGCAACAATTGCTCCCATCGCTCCGGTCGCATCCAGCGAGTACCTCGGCATTGGCGAGAGCATTCGAGTTAATATCGAAGGACCGATCCGGATTACCATCGCGCTGTGCGCGTTGGCGAGGGACAGGTCTTTGCCCTTTCAGTTTGTGAACATCAGCAGTGGGGCCGCCAAGCGTCCGATAGCAGGCTGGTCACTTTACTGCCTGTCAAAAGCGGCTATGGAGATGTTTGGTCGATGTTTAGCTTTGGAGGGCCTAGAAAGGGAGTACCTTCAGATTGATCCGGGCGTCATGGACACGGAAATGCAGTCGAAGATTCGAAGCGCGCCGCTTGACGGATTTCCTGAGCGCGAGAAGTTTATGCGACTGAAGGTGGACGGGAAACTCAAAAGCGCAAGAGAAGTCGCCAGTACTGTATTACAAAAGGTGTTTTCGCAATGAAGGTTGCATTCCTTGCCGATATCCACGCCAACCTGTCAGCATTGCAGGCGGTGCTTGGTGTAGCGCGCTCCCGAAATGTCGAGCGACTTCTTCTTCTCGGCGACTACGTTGGCTACTACTATGAGTCGGAAGAAGTCCTACAAGAATTGCTGGCATGGCCGCATGCTGCTGTCAGGGGAAATCACGAGCGCATGCTCTTTGAGGGGTGGGAAAGCGAGGAAATAGCTTGCCAGCAGCGTGAGCGGTATGGAGTCGGCCTTGATGTCGCCCGTGCGACGCTATCTCCGGCATCTCTGATGTGGTTGAAGGCGCTTCCAGATAGACTGTCGGTCGACTTAGACGGGATAGCCCTCGAGTTGTGTCACGGCTCACCCTTCGACCCTGACAAGTATGTGTATCCCGACACCTCACCGGAAGTCTTGGAGCGATGTGTTGTTCCTGGGCGAGACCTAGTGGCAATGGGACATACACATTACCCAATGTTGGCTGTGCAACGAGGTGTAATTCTCCTAAACCCCGGCTCTGTCGGACAACCGCGGGACGTCGGCGGCATCGCTTCATGGGCAATTCTCGATACTAAAGCACGGACAATTGTGCCAATGAGGACGCCTTACGACCCGACAATTCTTCTTGCAGAGGTTGCCCGGCGCGAAGCAGGGCGGCAGGGTGCTGCGGGCGTGCTCATAAGGAATAACCCCCACTACGCAAGAGAAGCTGCCCAATGAGTCAGCTGTGTCAACGCTTGCTCATTTCTGGTTGTGGCGGCGACATAGGCATGTCTCTTGGCCGGATAGCGAAAGCTGAGGGGTTGGCGAGCGTGGTGATCGGCTGCGATATGACCGAGGATCACCCGGCCCGCAAAGTGTTTGATGAAGCTCACTTGGTACCTGCCGCGTCGTCAGGAAAATTCCTGGAAGAATTGCGACAATTGATAAGGGCAACTCGCGCCGAATTGTTTGTGCCGACTTCTGAAGCAGAATTGGCAACACTAATGACTCACGGCACACTCGATGAAGTTGAAGGCGCTCGCATAGTTACGCCGGGGCGCCGAGTGTTGACCACTGGACTCGACAAGTTAGCCACGATCGACGCGCTTCGCGAGGCTGGGTTGCCCTTCCCGTGGACACGAATTGTCGGGCGCGAACCCCCTGACGAACTGCCATGCATCGTCAAGCCAAGAAGCGGCCAGGGAGGCAAAGGTGTCTTAAGAGTAGAAAAATGGTCATATCCGCACATAAGTGAGGTTAGGCGTGGCGACCTCTGGCAAGAATTTCTGGGGCACAAAGATAGTGAGCACACATGTGGGGTCTATCGCACCCGCGATGCCGAAGTGCGAAGCATCATCTTCAAGCGCCAATTGTCAGGTGGTCGTACAGGTTCCGGGGAAGTGGTTGAGTGCACCGAGATTGATAAGCAGCTTATCCGGTTGGCGGAAACACTTGATCTCAGAGGAAGCATGAACGTGCAGTTGCGCACGACGCAACGCGGCCCGGTCGTCTTTGAAATCAACCCTCGATTTTCTTCAACTGTAGGATTCCGCCACCGGCTTGGCTTCACTGACTTCCTGTGGGCGTTGCAAGAGGCGACTGGAAGTCCGTTGTCATCCTACAGGCCACCAAAAGCTGGAACGAGAATCTATCGTGGGTCGATAGAGTATATTGTTCCACCCACTGTTGACGCTAAGCCCATTGCCTAGATCAGAAGCTGTGGGATATTTCATTAGCGACGCGTTGGGTGCCAAGTCCATCAAGCAACCCACGGCAGGCTTCAATTATTTTTGAGATTTCGCTCTGGTTGTGGATAAGTCGCTCGAGAAAATGTTGAACCTCGCTTTGTTGTGAAACGACTACAACTGCCCCGCGTTCCGCCAGCGCCGCCGCATAGAACCGCTGGTTGTCCGCCAGCACCAGAATGAGCGAGGGCAGGCCCATGGCGCAACGCTCCAGGCTCGTCTGCCCGCCAGCACCAATGGCAAGATCGCATGCCGCCATCAGCTCGGCCATGTTGGTCACATCGTGATGCAGCCGGATGAAGGGATGTGCTGCCGCCAGCGCGCCAAGCCGGGCCATTGAGGGCGCCGTGCGCGCCACTACCACCTCGAGATCGATGGCAAGGTCTGCGGCGCACAGGGCATCGACCACCCGCGCCGTGATCGCACCCACATCCGTCATGCCCAGCGACACCAGCACGCGCGGCCGCGCGGGCAGGCGCTGCGCGCGGCGCGCCAGCGCCGTCTCGCGCAGCGCGGCAAACTCGGGCCGCAGGAGAGCGTAATCCGCCCCCGCCAGCACGCGCGCATGTGCGGGCACAAGACTGCGATAGGCCTCTGGCGAGCGCCCGATCGTAGCATCGACCAGAAGATCACAATCATGGGCGCGATCGGCCAAGTCATCGATCACAAGAATGCGGCGCGCAAAGCGGCGTAACGCCGTCTCGTCCGCCGCCCCAAGACCGTAATGGTCGATGACAAGCCAGTCTGCGATTAGTTTGCGCTGCGCCATTGACCGGCGCACATCGTCTTCGTCGCCGTTCACCGCATTGACCTCATGGCCGCAGCGTTTAAGGCGCGGCACGATTTCAAGCGCCTCATATCGCGTGAAGAACACGCACTTTCCGCCCCGCCGCGCCAGCTCATCGGCCAGCGTCAGGCAACGCATCACATGGCCGCCGCCCAGCCTTGCGCCCGCATCCACCCGGAACAGGAATGTGGCAGGCGCCCCCGCCATCTCAGTTCTCGTAGTACTTGTTCGAATACTTGCCGTAAGTCGCGTAGTAGTAGGTGTAGTACTTCAGCCTGTCCGCCTTGGCGCGATTAAGCACGACGCCCACGATTTTCGATCCCGCATCGCCCATGGTGCTGATGGCGCGCCGCACCACCTGGCGCGGCGTGCGCATCCATTCGACGACGAAGAAAATCTTGTCCACCCAGTTGGCCAGCGCGATGGCGTCAACCACGGCCGTGACCGGCGGCGTATCGATGATGACAAGGTCAAACTGCCCGCGCACCATGGAGAGGAACTGGTGCATGCGCTCCGAGCGCAGAAGGTCAGGCGGATTTTTCGTGCGCGTGCCCGCAGGCAGCACCCACAGCGTCTTGCCCGCGATATGGCGCACGGCATCCTGCGCCTTGATCTTGTCGAACAGGAGGTCAACCAGCCCCGGCGCATTGTCGAGGCCGTAATTGCGCGACGTTGACGGATGGCGCAAATCGGCGTCGATCAAGAGCACCTTCATGCCGGTCTGGGCTGCCGAAATCGCCAGCGCGTTCACCAGCGCCGATTTGCCTTCGCTGGGAACGGATGACGTGCCCATCACCACCTTGGGCGGCTTGTCGGGATCCGAAAGCTGCAAGCCCACGCGCAGCGCGCGGATGCCCTCGGCAAAGCGCGACAGCGGCTTCTGCTCCACATAGGCGCCGACATCGGGCCGGTCGGCCAGCAGCGGCATTTCCTTGGCGGGAATATCAGTCAACAGGGCAAAGACGGGGAGCTTCAACTCCTCTTCGACCTGTTCGGCGGTCACGAACCCGTTCTGGATGAATTCCAGCACTACGGCGGTAACGGCGCCCGCCAGAAGCCCGAGGAAAAGCGCGATGATGAGCGTCTGCAGCTGCTGCGGGCTCGACGGATCACCCGGCATCGTGGCCGGCGAAATCACGCGCGTGCCGCTTGATTCCAGCGTCGTCGTCTCGCTCATCTCTTTAAAGCGCGCGAGGAAGTTTTCATAAAGCGTGCGGTTGGCGGAGGCTTCACGTTCCAGCTCGCGCAGCTTGATGCCGGTCGCATCATCCACCAGCGCGCCGCCCGAAAGATTGGCAAGGCTCTGCTCCAGCGAACGCTCGCGCTCCAGCGCCACCTCATACTCGTTCTTGATCGAGGCCACGATGCGCGAGATCTCGCGCGCGATAGCGCCGCGCACATCTGAAAGCTCGGCTGAAAGCGTGACAACTTCGGGATGGTTGGGACCAAGCCGCGTGCGCAGCTCTGCCAGCTTGCGCGCCGCATCGGCTTCCTGTGTGCGCAGCGAAATGATGGTGGGCGAGGAAAGAACGCCTGCCGACGCCTCAACCGAACCCTCGCCGCGCGCCAGCCGCTCGGCCTGCTCATATTTGGCGCGCTTTTCGGCGGTGTCGGCGCGCGCCAGCACCAGCTGGGCATTCAGTTCGGAAATCTGCTGCTCGGTAATCGTGCCCTGGGCAGTTTCAAGCAGATTGTTGTCAGCGCGGAACTTGGCAACGGCCGCTTCACTTGCCTCAACCGCGCGCTTGAGCTCGTCAAGGCGCTCATCCAGCCAGTTCGTGGCGCGCCGGGCGGCCACATAGCGCGCCTCCAGCTGCTCCACCAGATAGGACTCGGCAAGGCCGTTGGCCAGCGCCATCGCCTGCGCCGGATCGGGCGTGGTGACGGTGACATCGACCACATAGGTGAGGCCCACGCGCCGCGCGGTGCTGACGCGCTGGAGCGTACGGATGGCACGCAACTCGTCGCGCGTCAGCCCGGCCTCATCCTCATTTTGCGGCTTGTCGTCACCGCCATCATCCGAGAAGAAGCGCAGGATACGCGAGACGAGCCCGCCTTTGTTCTGGCCAAAGGCAGGATCAGCCGCAAGATTGAACTTTTCCACCACGCGCCGCGCCACATTGGTCGAGCGGATGACGGAGACTTCACTCTCGATCGCGCTCGTATCCATCGTCACATCATTCAGGATGGCGCTTTCATCGACGATGTTCTGTTTGCGCAAATCAATCAGAAGCTGGGTCTGCCCCGTATAAAGCGGCGTCGCTGTCATCAGCCAGACAAGCGCCAGCGCAACCGCACCCGCTGTAACGGCAAAGATCACCGGCCAGCGGCGCTTCAGCACATTGAACTGCTCGCGCAGGGAAAGGCCCTGGCTGCGTTCACGCAGGCGTTCAATCGTGGGAACCATGAGCCAATCCGGATGCGGGGGGAGTTTTCATGTTGATAACATATAACAGGAGGGTGTCGCCAAGCCTCATGCGCAAAACCATCATCGCCCCGGCGGCAATGCGGGACGGGCCGCGAGCCCCAGAAGCGTGAACGCCACATGGCTGATGCCCGGCGTCATCAGGCTGAAATCATAAAGGCCGCTCACCAGACACGCCGCCATCGCGCCCAGCGCCACACAGGGCCATACGTCAGACGAACCTGCTTTGCGGCTGCGGCGAAAGACAGCGGCCATAAGGAGTGCGACAGCGGCAAAGAGCGCCAGCGCCATGGGCGCCCCAAGCCCGATCACCGCCTCAACATAGATGTTGTGCACGCCGTTCCACGTGCCGCCCATGCCCGCCTCGGCGGTGCGATAGATCGGAAAGACGGTTTCAAACGCGCCCATGCCGATGCCGGTCCACGGGAAATCTGCGGCGATCACAAGGCTCTGCGTCACAATGTCTGCGCGCGTCTGTGCGTCACCTTCAAGCCGCGCCATGCGCATCAGCGCCGTGGGATCAACGAACACGAAGGCCGACAGCAACAGCAATCCGGCCAGCGACAGGATCACCAGATCGCGCCGTCGTGGCGGCCATGAGTTAATGCGTGTCACCGCAAAGACGGCGCCGCCTGCCATCGCAGCCACCATCCCGCCGCGCGATCCGCTCATGGCCAGCGCCGCAAGAATGATGGCGCCCAGCATCAGCGCGAAAATGGTCTGACCCGTGCGGAACCGGCTGCCGCCGCGCCGCCACGCAAGGAACAGCGCACCACCCGACGCGATCAGGCCGATGGCCATCGCAACCGCAAACTCATTGCGCGAGACATAGGTGCCGGTGACGTGGCCGCCAGTGGCCCCGATGACGAAAGGATCAATCGCTTGGCCCAGCACATCGTGCGTGCCGGAAAGGTGGTTCTCGATGCCATAGGCGGCATTGGCTGCGGCAATCACGATGATGGCCCACAGGATCAGCCGCTTGAGTTTCACATCGGCCGCCAGCGCATAGGCTGAAAGCGCCAGCAGAAGATCAAGCATCATCCGCAACAGCGCGATGCGCGATGCCGCCGGATTGGCGCTGATCGTTTGGGCGGCATCTGCACCCGCCGCCTCCGCAGCGCTCCATCCCGGATAGGCAAGGAATTCGGGCATGGGCAGCATCGCCTGCACAAACACCCAGACCAGAACCAGAATGCCCAAACCAAGCGCAATCGAGAGTGTGCGGGAAAGCGTGGCAAAGCTGCCTTGCGTGATCGCCATTGTCGCAACGACGGCGCAAAGCAGAAGGCCAAGCCCTGCACTCACCACCATCACATCATGCGAGCGCCCGGCGAAGATCTGGTTCGCCAGCAGAAGGAGAATGACAAGGGCTGCTGCCGCCTGTTCCAGCCGGAGCGTCATGAAATCCCCGCGCCCGGTAAAGCCGTCAGAAGAAGCGCTGCGGCACCTGGATCACGTCACCGGGGAAAATGCCGATGTCGCCGTCATCAAGGTCATAGCGCACCGCTTCGGTTTCGCCGGCGCGGCGGATCAGCACTGTGCCATGATCGGCGCGATAGGAATAACCGCCCGCCAGCGCAACCGCCGTCAGAAGCGACATGCCCGGCTTGAAGGCATATTCGCCCGGCGTGTTCACCTCGCCCAGAATATAGAAGGGGCGGAACGAAACGATTTCAGCGGTCACGCGCGGGCTTGAAACAAATCCGCCGGCCGCCAGCTTGGCGCCCACCGTTTCGGCCAGCGTATCGACGGTAAAGCCCTCTGCACGCACCGAGCCGATCAGCGGCACCGCGATATTGCCGCCCGCATCAACCGTGAACTGGCCCGACACCCGGTCCTCGCCGAACACCGAGATACGCACCACATCACCCGCCGACAGCGGATAGCTTTTGGCCGCATTGAGGCTCGCTTCAATGGAGCGCTCGCCCGGCGCGGCATCGCGCACATCGCCGCCGCCCGTATTCACACAGGCCGAAAGGCCCATGAGCGCCAACAGGGCGAGAACCGGAGCAAACGGTGAATGGGGGGCTTTCGAACGCATGGTGGAGTTTCCTGTCAGACGGCGGGGGGCCGGACCTTTAAGGATAATGTAACGTGCGCGAGTCCCTAACCCGTTTGTCCAGGAATGACAACGCGATGGCATCGCATGGCGGCATTGTTGGGCTTGAATTTCCGGGGATGGAGCGGGTGAAGGGAA
>DEIC01000031.1:0-8456 GCA_002352285.1 Alphaproteobacteria bacterium UBA2784
TCAGCAAGGTCACGCTTCGCCCCCGCATCGTTTTCGGCGGCGAGCGCAAGCCCACTGCCGAAGAAATTGACGCCATGCATCATTCGGCGCACGAAAACTGTTTCATCGCCAATTCGGTGACGACGACAATCGAAATGGCATGAGGATCAGTCGTTCACGCCCGGAAATGACGTCACATATTCAATGGTGATGTCGGGAAAGCTGTCCACGAACTGGACGGTGAAATCCGGAAAGCTTTCGACAAAGCGCCACTGGCCGCAATTGTCGGGGAACGAGGTCACGTTCTGGACGTGAAGGTCGGCAAATGAGGTGACGATCTGCACCTTGATGTCGCCAAAGCTCTCGACCACTTTGACGTCGCCATTCAGCGTAATGCCGTTCCAGGTGCAGTCGGCAGCCACTTTTCCTTCGGCGGCAGCTGGCGCTGCGCCAACNNCACATCATCGGCGGCGGCCTTGCAGGCAGTGAAGCCGCTTGGCAGGCCGCGAACGCTGGCGTGCCCGTCACCTTACACGAAATGCGGCCCGTGCGCATGACGGACGCTCACGTGACGGACAGCCTTGCCGAACTCGTCTGCTCAAATTCGTTCAGGTCAGATGACTGGGAGATGAACGCGGTCGGCCTCCTGCATGCCGAGATGCGCAAGGCGGGCTCCCTGATTTTTCAGGCGGCAGACGCGCATCAGGTGCCTGCGGGCGGTGCGCTGGCGGTTGACCGGCACGGCTTTTCCGATGCGGTCACGCGCGCAATCATCGCGCATCCGCTCATCAGCGTGGCGCGCGGCGAGATTGCGGGCCTGCCCCCCGAAGAATGGGACAATGTCATCATTGCCACGGGGCCGCTTACTTCGCCCGCGCTGGCCGACGCCATCCGCGCGCTTTCCGGCGAGGACAGTCTGGCCTTCTTTGACGCCATTGCCCCCATCGTGCACCGCGAGTCCATCAACTTTGATGTGGTGTGGGCGCAGTCGCGCTATGACAAGGCCGGGCCGGGTGGGGATGGTGCTGACTATCTCAACTGCCCGATGGATCGCGCGCAGTATGATGCCTTCATCGCTGCGCTGCTGGCGGGTGAGAAGACGTCGTTCAAGGATTGGGAAAAGAACACCCCCTATTTCGACGGGTGCCTTCCCATCGAAGTGATGGCCGAGCGCGGACACGACACGCTCCGCTTTGGGCCGATGAAGCCTGTGGGCCTGATGGACAGGCGCACCAATCAGCGACCGCATGCCGTGGTGCAACTACGGCAGGACAATGCGCTGGGCACGCTTTTCAACATGGTCGGCTTCCAGACCAAGCTGAAGCATGGCGAACAGACGCGCATCTTCCGCATGATCCCCGGCCTTGAGGATGCGCAGTTTGCGCGGCTGGGTGGTCTTCACCGCAATACATTCATCAACTCGCCGCGCGTGCTCGATGGCAGTCTGCGCATGAAGGCGGCGCCGCGCCTGCGCTTTGCCGGGCAGATCACAGGCGTTGAGGGATATGTGGAGAGTGCGGCTATCGGGCTTCTGGCCGGACGGTTTGCGGCTGCTGAACGGCTGGGCCATACCCTTTCCCTGCCGCCTGCGACAACCGCCCTGGGCGCCCTCCTCAACCACATCACGGGCGGCGGTGATGCCAAGACATTCCAGCCAATGAATGTGAACTTCGGGCTTTTCCCTGACATCACGCTTGAGAAGGTGAAGGGCAAAGAGCGCACGAAAGAAAAGCGCAAGGCCATCGCGCATCGCGCCATGCATGATGTTCAGGCGTGGATTTCCGGCAGCAATTTCAAAGTGGCCGCCCTGTAAGGGCTGCCATTACCACCATGCGCGCCCGCGCGCCCGGACCTGGTTGCGGGTGGACCCGGAAGGGATCACGCCTGATCTGCGCAAGCACTTTGCGCGACAGACGCAGAGAGGCAAAGGCCGGCAAGGCACCGCGCCATTCCCGCCGCCATGCCGCCTTAACCTGATTGAGTTCATTGTCTGCGCGCGCGATCTGATCGGCGAACCAGTCGCGCGCCTGATTGTGCGGCGGCCGTTCGGCCAGAATTGCCGCCGCATCAGCAACCGGCAGAATTGGCGCTGCTCCCAGAAACACCTTGCCGCGCGCAAGATTGCCCCACAGACCGGTCAAATGATTGATGCGCAGGCCAGCACGCGCAGCGGTCTGCACAAAATCGTCAGGCAGTTCTGCGCCCAAATGCCTGATACTCAGGCGCGCCAGCCCCCCCGCCCCATCATGCGCATAGTCGGCAAAAGCCGCCTCATCGGCCATGGTGTCGGTGCTGATGTCAAATTGCCGGGCACTTGCCAGGCTCTCCAACTCCGCGCCTTGAATTGTTCCTGCCTCTACCAGCATCAACAGTTCTGACAGCACGGGGTGACCGCGCGTATGGCCTTGCGCCAGCCCGGCCAGTGCCTCGCGCCACCACGCAAGCCTGATCTCGGCGATCATCGCTTCGTGCGCCATGGCGCTGATACGCGCGAGTTCCACATTGAGGGCCAACAGGGCAAGAAGGCCGCGCCGCCGCTCTGCAGGCGCCAGCAACGCAGATGAAAAGCGCACGGGGTCATGCGCCTCTACCATTTCCGCCAGCGGTCCCAGATCACGCATGCGCACTCCAAACGAAAGGGCCGCCCCCTTTTCCGGGAGCGGCCCTGTCAGGCGTCGTGGCCATCAAAGCCCGAGATTTTGGGCGCCCACCATCGCGAAGAGCATCGGCACCGAGAGCATGGCGTTCGTGCGCGAGACCAGCATCGCCGTACGGCCGGCGGCGGCCTTCTGTTCCTTGGACAGGCTGGGATAGCGGTTCTCGATGTTCAGCGCCTTCTGCTGGTTCGGCCAGATGATGAACCAGACGTTGAACCACATGATCGTGCCCAGCCACATGCCGACGCCAATCAGGATCGTGCCGGTGCCTGATGTTTCACCCAGCGCGCCAAGGCTCAGCGCCTCCACCAGGTAATAGTTGAGCCACGCCAGCACGAGGCCGGTGGCGATGGTCGCCATTGCCGCCCAGCGGAACCACCAGAGCGCCTCCGGGGCGATGAATTTCGAGACCGCCGGCTTCTGCTCGTCGGGGATCTTCGGCATCTGGATCATCTGCACGAAGTTGAAATAATAGAGGTGGCCGATCCACATGATGCCAGCGAGCACATGCAGCCAGCGGAACACGAACGACCAGAAGCCGCGGTCGCCAAGCGTGACGCCATAGTCGCCGCCGCCCAGCGCCATCACCACAGCGAAAAGCACGATGGCAAGCACGAAGCCCGCGGTCACCATGCGATAGAGGTTTGAAAGGATCGAAGCCATGATTGCTCCCCCATGCAGATTGAGCGGTGAGAATTAGCCGAACAGCCGCGCTTGTCCAGCGTGGCTGCGATGGCGCGCATTTCCCCTAGATCGGAAGGGCCTTTGGCTTTCTGCCCCAGAGCCAATAGATCACAAAGAGGCGCGTCACCATGATGGCCGTGAACATCGACACCGTAATGCCGATCCCCAGTGTCACGGCAAAGCCGCGCACCGGGCCGGAGCCAAGCTGGAAGAGAATCAGCACCGCCAGCAAGGTCGTCAGATTGGCGTCGATGATCGCGCTCATGGCGCGGTTGTAGCCGGCGTCAACGGCCGAGATGACGGAGCGGCCCTGCGCCACTTCCTCGCGCATGCGCTCGAAGATCAGCACGTTGGCGTCAACCGCCATGCCCATCGTCAGCACGATGCCTGCGATACCGGGCAGTGTGAGGGTCGATTGCAGCGCCGTCATGATGCCGACGATGATGATGAGGTTCAGGATCAAGGCAATGTTGGCAAAGATGCCAAACAGCCCATAGACCAGCAGCATCAGCACCACGACCAGGGCAAATCCTGCGATGGCGGCATTGGTGCCCGCGACAATCGAGTCTGCGCCCAATTCAGCGCCAACGGTGCGTGACTCCTCAATCGTGATTGGCGCCGGAAGAGCACCCGCACGCAGAAGGATCGCCAGATCGTTGGCTGACTCCACCGTAAATGAGCCTGTGATCTGGCCGCTGCCCGTCAGGATCGGCTCGTTGATGCGCGGCGCCGTGATGACAACGCCGTCGAGCACGATGGCAAAAAGACGGTTCACGTTCTCGCGCGTGGCATCACCAAAGCGGCGCGCGCCAACAGTATCGAACGAGAAGAGCACCGCAGGACGGTTTCTTTCGTCGAAGCCCTGCTGGGCGCCGGTCAGGCGGTCGCCCGCGACGATCACTTCCTTTTGGACGAGAAACTGAAAGGGCTGGCCGTCTGGTCCCATCTCCTCGCTGGGGAGGACTTCGGACCCGGGCGGCGGCCCCAATTGCAGGGCGGCTGTTACGTCCATCGACTCATCGATGAAGCGGAATTCCAGCTTGGCGGTCTTGCCCAGGAGCGCCTTCAGGCGTTCGGGATCGCTCAAGCCCGGCACCTGCACCAGAATGCGGTTGGCGCCCTGGCGCTGGATGGTGGGTTCGCGTGTGCCCAGTTCGTCGATGCGGCGGCGGACAATTTCGATCGACTGGTCAACGGCGCCCGAGGCAATGGCGGCGCGGGCCGCCTCGGTCAGCGTCAGCACGGCGTCGCCGCTGTCGCTGATCTGCAAGGTGAACTCTGCGGCGCTGCCAAAGTTGCCGCCGATCAGGTCACCAATCGCGGTGCGGGCCGCGTCAAGCTGGGCAAGATCGATCAGGCGGAACGAAATCGTGTCCGTGCCGACCTGGAAAGAACTGAAGCCGATCCCCTCCTCGCGCATCCGCTTGCGCAGGTCGCCGCGCATGCTTTCGAGGCGGTCTTTGACTGCCACTTCGGTTTCGACTTCCAGCAAAAGGTAAGAGCCGCCGGAAAGATCAAGGCCCAGATTCATCGTATTGGGCGGCAGAAAATCGGCCAGGGCGTCGCGCGCCGACTGCGGCAGGAAGTTGGGCAGCGCAAAGATTGTTGCGACGATGCAAATGAGCGCAATCATCACCTGCCGCCACGGAGACATCTGGATCATTGGTCTGCCATCTTTCCGCTATCGCCGGTTTTTTGCCCAAACCCGCTTTTTCAGCCTGCCTGCTTTGCTTCGCCCGGCTCTGTCCTGGCGCGCACATCAGCCAGCGTGCTTTTCACCACTTTGATCTCAACGCCCTTGGCAATTTCGACCGTTGCCTCGTCGGCATCGTCCTGCACCTTCACGACCTTGCCGATGATGCCGCCAGAGGTCACCACCACATCGCCCTTGCGGACGGCAGAAATCATCTCCTTGTGCGCCTTCATGCGCTTCTGCTGGGGGCGGATCAGCAGGAAGTACATGATGACAAAGATGAGGAGGAAGGGGGCAAGCTGAACCAGAATGCCGGGGCCATCCATCGGGGCGGCCTGCGCCCAGGCGGGATCGATCAACATGAAATTCTCCGATAGGGCGTGCCGCCCAGCCATTGTTGGGGCCATTTTGGCCCCTCGAATTCGGGCCGGACTATAGAGACCGCATTTCCTTTTTCAAACAGGCGATTTATGCCTCAGGGGCTTGAAATTCAACAGGTTGCAGCAGGCATTGACGATGGCCGATATAGACCCCGCCCTGATCGCCCGGATCGCGGATGCCCTGGAGCGGATGGCGCCCAAGGCCGGTGCAGCGGCAGACTGGAAATGCGCCCCTGCCTTTGTCTGGCAGGCTGATTCCGGCATCGCCGAGCCGGTGTCGCACGTGGCAGGCGTTGCCTTTGACCTTCTCAAGGGAATCGATCTCGCCGCGCAGACACTGCTTGAAAACACGCTGCGCTTTGCACGCGGGTTGCCCGCCAACAATGCGCTGCTTTGGGGTGCGCGCGGCATGGGCAAAAGCTCTCTCGTCAAAGCCGTGCATCACGAGGCATGCCGCGCCGTGCAGCCGGCGCCCGTGCTGATCGAAATTCACCGGGAGGATATCGCCTCCCTCCCCCGCCTCATGCGCCAGCTGCGGGACGCGCCCGAATTACGCTTCATCATTTTCTGCGATGATCTTTCTTTTGAAGCAGCCGACACAAGTTACAAGGCACTCAAGGCGGCCCTTGAAGGCGGGATCGAAGGGCGGCCGGCCCATGTGCTTTTCTATGCGACGTCCAACCGCCGCCATCTGCTGGCGCGCGAGATGACCGACAACGAACGTGCCACGGCCATTCATCCCGGCGAGGCGGTTGAAGAACGCGTGTCCCTGTCGGACCGGTTCGGGCTGTGGCTGGGATTTCATTCCTGCTCGCAGGATGACTATCTGGCGATGGTCAGCGCCTATGCCGCGCATTTCAGATTGCGCGCCGAGGCGGGCGACCTGCGGCGCGCGGCTCTGGAATGGGCGGCCACACGCGGCGCGCGTTCAGGCCGCGTGGCCTTCCAGTTCATCCAGGATCTGGCGGGACGCCTTGGCCAGAAACTGACCTAGCGCGCCAACATGGTGCGGGGGTCGACCGGCTCGGTGCCCTTGCGCACTTCAAAATGGAGCTGCGGCTGACTGACATTGCCCGTGCGGCCGACACGCGCAATCGTCTGGCCACGGCGCACGCTGTCGCCCCGGCGCACCAGAAGCTCGCTGTTATGGGCATAGGCAGTGATGAAGCCGCCCGGGTGCTCGACCAGCAAAAGCTTGCCAAAACCGCGCAGTTCATTGCCTGCATAGCGCACCACGCCATCGGCCGCTGACTTTACCGGTGTGCCCTCGGCAGCGGCGATGTTGATGCCATCATTGGCCTTGCCATTGGCGCGGGTGCCGTATTCCGAAATGATCTCACCGCGCACGGGCCACGAGAACTGGCGCACAGCCTCGCCCGCCGCCGGGCCGGGGGCTGAAACGGGCTCAACCCGCTCCGGCAGCGATGTCGTCGTGCGGCCAGAGCCGGGTTTGGGGCGCGGCAAGGGCACGAAGGACGCCAGCTCGACACGCGCCAGATCGCCGTCGGATGAATGCGGCGGATCATAGGTGTCGCCGTCATCATCTGCGTCATCGGCAATGGTCGGACGCGGCGGCAACACGATTTCATTTCCCGGGCGGATGAAACGCGTATCGCTTTCGCCATTCGCGCGCAGAATGTCATCCACACGCACGCCAAAGCTGCGCGCAATCGATCCGGGCGTATCGCCCTCGCGCACGCGATAGATGCGCGCCGCATAAACATCGTCATCGGCGCCATTATCGGAGTCGCTCGAGCTTGAGCCGCCCGCATGGCTTCCTCCGCCCGTATGCGAAGAAGGCGGCGGCACATAGACCGCATCGGTGCGCGGCACGCGCAGGCGCTGACCGGGATGGATCGTATAAGGCGCATCAATATTGTTGGCGCGGGCTAGTTCGCGCCAGTTGACGCGATAGGCGGCGGCAATGGCCGATAGCGTATCGCCGCGCCGCACTTCAAAGCGGCCCTTCCACTCGATGTGCCCCTGATACGTGGGGCCGCTGTCGCGGTCATACTTCGAAGGAACCCAGGCGCAGCCCGGTGCAATCACCAGAAGCAGGGCGCAAAGCACCCAGATGCGGCTCAATCCTGATTGTGATGTCGCGTTGTGCATGGCGGCGGTCCCCCACTCAGCCGCCGCGTTTGACCCCGCTTTCAAGGGGAACGAAACGCACGGCGAGAATGGTTTTGACTGATACGCCGTCAATTTCGCGTCTTATGCTTAACAAATTCTGATCACCGTCGCGGGGACCGACCGGGATCAACAGGATGCCGTCGGGTTTGAGCTGATCCACCAGATGTTGGGGCACCTCTTCTGCTGCGGCGGTCACGATGATGCGGTCAAAGGGTGCTGCTTCGGGCCAGCCGGCACTTCCATCGCCCAGACGGGTGACGATGTTGCGCAACCCCAAAGCGGCAAAACGCTCTTCGGCCTGCTTCAAGAGCGGCGCGATACGCTCAATTGTATAGACGCGCCGGGCGAGGTGCGACAGAACCGCCGCCTGATAGCCCGTGCCGGTGCCGATCTCGAGGACGATCATGCGCTCGTTCAGTTCGAGCGCCTGCGTCATCAGCGCGACAATATATGGCTGGCTGATCGACTGGCCGTGCGGTGCGGGCAGCGCCCGGTCCTCCCACGCCCGCGAACGCTGGGCGATATCGACAAACTCTTCGCGCGGCACGCGTTCCAATGCGTCGAGCACACTGGCGTCGGTGATGCCACGGCGGCGCAGATCCATGATGAGGCGGATCTTGGCATTCTCTGCGCCCGGCATGGTTGGCACCCCGCTCTATCCGCAGCCTACTTGTGAGTCTTCTTCCCAACCACTTCCGGAAAGGCGCGCTGCAGCTTCTTTGCAGTCTGCACCTCGGTGAGGTTGAGGTGAAGCGGGGTCACCGAAATTTTGCCGTCATAGATCGCGCGCAGGTCGGTCCCGCTGGGCGGGTTTGAGAGGATGCGCTTGAAGCCGATCCAGTAATAGGCAAAGCCGCGCGCATCCGTGCGCTCTTCGATCTTCAAGGTCGCCTGATCGCGCTTGCCCTGGTGGGTCACGGTGACACCCTT
>DEIC01000031.1:8629-24699 GCA_002352285.1 Alphaproteobacteria bacterium UBA2784
CGCAGGCGCAGCGGCGTTGTGAGCGTGAGTGAATGCGACGCGCCAGATTGTTCCGTTTCGGGGGCAACAACCCAGACGTCATCCGACAGTTCGCGCGCGATCTTTTCCAGCGACTTGAGGCCGGGCGCGTGGATGCCGTCATCATTGGACACAAGGATGCGCAGCTTGCCCTTCTTCGCTTTCAGCTCAGCCATTTTTTGCAATCCGCGTCTTTCCGCCCATGTAGGGAACGAGGGCAGACGGCAGCGTGACCGAGCCATCCTCCTCCTGATAATTCTCCAGCACCGCGACCAGTGTGCGGCCCACCGCCAGCGCCGAACCGTTCAGCGTGTGAACGAAGCGCGTGCCCTTGGCGCCCGCAGCGCGGCAACGCGCATTCATGCGGCGCGCCTGAAAGTCGCCGCAGTTCGAGCAGCTTGAGATTTCACGATAGGCCGACTGTCCGGGCAGCCAGACTTCGATGTCATAGGTGCGGCGCGACGAGAAACCCATGTCGCCGGTGCACAGCGCCATGGTGCGGAACGGCAGATTGAGCCGCTTCAAGACGGTTTCGGCGGCATCCGTCATGCGCTCGTGCTCCTCGTCCGATTGTTCGGGCGTGGTGATCGAGACGAGTTCAACCTTCGAAAACTGGTGCATGCGGATCATGCCGCGCGTGTCGCGCCCCGCCGCTCCCGCCTCGGCGCGGAAACACGGCGTGTAGGCGGTGAGCCGCAGTGGCAAAGCCTCCTCCGCGATGATCTGCTCACGCACGAGATTGGTCAGCGTCACTTCGGCCGTGGGGATCAGCCAGTAATCGTTTGTGGTGCGGAACTGGTCTTCCTCGAATTTCGGCAACTGGCCGGTGCCAAACATGGCAGGCGAGCGCGCCAGAAGCGGCGGCGAGGTTTCGCTATAGCCGAACGTGCTTGTGTGCAGGTCCAGCATGAAATTGGCAATCGCGCGTTCCAGCCGCGCCATGTCGCTTTTCAGATAGACAAAGCGCGCGCCCGACACGCGGCCCGCCGCCTCGAAGTCCATCAAGCCCAGCGCCTCACCCACCTCAAAATGCTGGCGTGGCGTGAAGGCGAAATTGCGCGGCTCGCCATGACGGCGCAGCTGCACATTGCCGGTCTCATCCTTGCCATCGGGCACGGCATCGACCGGCGTGTTTGGAATGCCCGAAAGGAGCTCGTCGAGTTCGGCGCGGCGCGTGCGCTCCTCCTCCTCGCCCGACTGGATACGCGTTTTCAGGTCGGCCACTTCGGCCATCAGCTTGTCAGCAAGCGCGGCATCCCCCTTGCTGCGCGCGGCACCGATCTGGCGCGAGGCGTCGTTGCGGCGCGCCTGCCATTCCTGCAGCGATGTCATCAGGCTGCGCAGCGCCTTGTCCTTTTCGAGGATGGCAGGGCTGCGCGGCTCGAGGCTGCGGCGGGCGAGCCCCCGGTCAAAGGCAGCCGGATCGTTACGGATGGCGTTGATGTCATGCATGGGAGTAAGGCCCGGCGAAAAGCATAGCGCGATGCGGCGTGTATAGGGCCGGGCCTTGCGCAAGGTCCAGCCTTGAGATGGGTCAGGCCTTTGAGGCGCGGCGCGGCTTCTTGCCCTCCCGCGATGGGGGCTGGGCGGGCGCAGGCAGATAGCGGCCCTTGAAGCGGGCAGCAAAGCGCGCCTTGACCGCTTCGGTCATCGAGAGGTCGAGGCTGGTCGCGCCCTTTTTGTCCTGCTTGCGGCCGTGGATGGCCGCATGGGCATGCAGCCAGGCCAGCGCCTCACCATCCTCTGGCGGGATCACAAGCGTCATGCGCTCTTCGGCGCTGGCCAGACGGCGGTCGAGAAGCGCNNACCAGTTCGACATCGTGTTTCTGGGCAGCCGTTTCCTCATGCGTTACGTCGCGGACGTGAAGCACGAGGTCGGCTTCCAGCACCTCCTCCAAGGTCGCGCGGAAGGCCGCGACCAGCTGCGTCGGCAGGTCGGAGATGAAACCCACCGTGTCAGAGAGGATGACCATGCGGCCCGAGGGCAGCTTGAGCGCCCGCATCGTGGGATCAAGCGTGGCAAAGAGAAGGTCTTTGGCGAGAACCTCTGCCGAGGTCAGCGCATTGAAGAGCGTTGATTTGCCTGCATTGGTATAGCCCACCAGCGCCACGACCGGAAACGGCACACGCTTGCGTGCGGCGCGCTGAAGCGTACGCGTGCGTGTGACCTCTTCCAGCTCGCGCTTCAGCTTGGTGGTGCGCTCCGAGATCAGGCGGCGGTCGGTTTCGATCTGCGATTCACCCGGACCGCCAAGAAAGCCGAAACCGCCGCGCTGACGTTCAAGGTGTGTCCATGAGCGCACGAGGCGGCTGCGCTGATAGGTGAGATGCGCCAGTTCCACCTGCAGACGGCCTTCACGCGTGCGGGCGCGCGCGCCGAAGATGTCAAGGATGAGGCCGGTGCGGTCAATCACCTTGGCGCCCCAGGCGCGCTCAAGATTGCGCTGCTGCACCGGCGACAGCGCGCCATCGAAGATGACGACGGCAGGCTCGTGCGCTTCGCACAGGGTCTTGATCTCCTCGACCTTGCCTTCGCCCAGAAATGTGGACGGGCGGATTGCCGAGACGGGCGCGAGCAGGGCTTCGACCACATTCAGGTCGATGGCGCGGGCAAGGCCCACCGCTTCCTCCAGCGCTCCTTCCGGGGCGCGGGTGGCGGTGCGTCCTGCATCGGCGCGCAGGCGCTCTCGCAGAACAGGGTGGATGACAATGGCCACAGGGCCGTGTGGCCCCTTGCCGGGGCGGGAGTGGCCGCGCTCAGCGCGCGGTTCCGGCGTCTTCGTTTTCCTGGTCAAACAGCTGAACCGTATTCATGGGCATGATGGTTGAAATGGCGTGCTTATAGACCAGCTGTGACTGGCCATCGCGACGCAAGAGCACACAGAAATTGTCAAACCACGAGATTACGCCCTGAAGTTTCACGCCATTCATCAGAAAGATTGTCACCGGCGACTTTGATTTGCGCACGGCATTCAGGAACGTGTCCTGAAGATTTTGCTGCTTCTCGCTCACGGGGCCCCGCACCCTTCTTCTTGTGTCGCCGCTTTTGCCAGTGCTTCTGGCCGGCTTGTTGTTCTGGCCGCCAGGTCTTGACGCATGTGGCGCGGCGCAGCAGCCCCTAGAAAACCTGCCGGGCGGGCCGGATGCAAGCGCTAAATGGCGCGGTGGTCAGGCCCTGGTCCAATGGAGGTGTCTTGCCTCGACCAGCGCATGCGCGCGATAGGCCGCGCGGATTGCCAGCGCAACGGGGCCGGGTTTGCCATCACCGATGGTCACACCATCGACCGAAATGACCGGGATCACTGCTGCGGACGCCGCTGTGATGAAGGCCTCGCGCGCCTTTTGCGCTTCGGCAATCGTAAAGGGGCGCTCCTCGATCACCGCATTCAACTCGCCCGAGAGGCCCATGATCGTGCGCCGTGTTACGCCGGGCAGAATGTTGGCCGTCAATGCGCGCGTGACGATCTTGCCGGACTGATCGACGATCCAGGCATTGGTGCTTGAACCTTCCGTGACAAAGCCCTGCGGGTCGGTCAGCCACGCCTCATAGGCGCCTGCCTCGCGCGCGAGCTGCTTGGCGAGCACGTTGGGCAGGAGCGCCACTGTCTTGATGTCGCAACGGCCCCAGCGGATGTCGGGCGCCGACACAACAGCAATGCCCTTTGCAATGGACGCTTCCACACGCTGCTGCGCGATGGCGCGTGCGGTCATCACCAAAGCTGGTTTTGCGTTGGCGGGGAATGGGTGGTCGCGCCGCGCAACGCCGCGCGTCACCTGCAAATAGACAATGCCGTGATGGATGCGGTTGCGGGCCACCAGTTCGCGCATCGCAAAGGCAATCGCGGCGCGTGGCATGGGCATGGCAATGCGCAATTCGCGCAGCGAGCGCTCCAGCCGGTCAAGATGGCGGGTTTCGTCAATCAGGAGGCCATCCCAGACAGCGCACACCTCATAGACGCCATCGGCAAGTTGATAGCCGCGATCCTCAACATGCACTTCTGCGTGCGCATGCGGCACGTAGCGACCATTCACATAGGCAATGCGCGACATGGGATTCTCGAAATTGGACCCTCAGAAATACTCGAGGCTGACGCGGAACATCTGCTCCACCTTGCGCACCATGTTCGCGCTGGCAAAGAGCACGACGCGGTCGCCCTCCTCCATCACGAAGCCGCCATGCGGCTTGTGCACCTTGTCGCCACGGATAATGGCGGCGATCACGATGCCGCCGGGAATGCGCGCCTCACGCAGCGGCTTTTCGATCAGCGGTGACGTCTCCAGCGCCTCTGCCTCGATCACTTCAGCCTTGCCGTCGAAGACCGAATAGAGCCTGCGGATGCGGCCACGGCGCACATGCTGAAGAATGGTTGAGACGGTGGCCGCGCGCGGATCAATGAATGCGTCAACACCCAGCGAGCGCACCAGCGGCGCATAGGTGGGATTGTTGATGAGGGCCAGCGTGCGCCGCGCGCCGGCCTTCTTTGCAATGACGGAGGCAAGGATGTTCACCTCGTCGTCATTGGTGACGGCGACCACCGTTTCAGCTTCCGCCACATTGGCTTCGCGCAGAAGGTCTTCGTCCAGACCGTCGCCATGGAGCACGACGGTGCGGTTAAGGAAGTCAGCAACCTTTTCGGCGCGCGCCTTGTTATGTTCGATCAGCTTGACCTTCAGGGCGGCGTTGCGCGCCTCCATTTCCTGGGCAAGGTAGAGGCCGATATTGCCGCCGCCAACGATAATCACGCGCCGCGCGCCATGCGCCTGCATGCCGAAGATGTCGAGCGTGCGCTCCACATGGCGGGCATCGCAGACGAAATAGATGTCATCGCCCGGCAGAAGCTGATCGCTGCCCTTTGGCACGAAGGTGCGGTCGCCGCGCGAAATGCCCGACACAACGGTCGAGAGATCAGGGAAAAGCTCGGTGAGCTGGCGCAGCGGCGTGTTGATGACCGGGCAGGTTTCATCAATGCGCACGCCCACGACGCGCACTTTGCCATCGGCAAAGCTGAGCACGTCGAAGGCAGCAGGCACATCCAGCCGCCGCATGATCGAGCGGCCCACCTCGATCTCGGGCGAGATGATGACATCGATCGGCAGGTTCTTTCCGGAAAAGAGATCCTGCCACGCGGGGTTCAGATAGCTCTGGGCGCGGACGCGGGCGATGCGCAGCGGCACATTGAACAGCGCGCGCGAGACCTCGCAGGCGATCATGTTCACTTCGTCGGCATGGGTAACAGCGATCAGAAGATCGGCGTTGGCTGCCCCACCCTTTTCCAGCACATCGGGATGGGAGCCATGCCCCACTACACCGCGCACGTCTGCCGTTTCCGACAGGTGGCGCACCAGATCAGCCGCAACATCTATGACGGTGACATCATTGCCCTCGGCGGCAAGGCGCCGGGCTATGCCGCCGCCCACCTGGCCAGCACCGCAGACAATGACCTTCATGGCAAATCTCCGATCCCAAGGCCGCTCTTTTAGGCCCCGTTCTCGCCTGCGCGCAAGCCGCCCACGACATTGAGCGACTTGAGTTTGCGGTGGAGCGCCGAGCGTTCCATGCCAATAAAGGCCGCCGTGCGGGAAATGTTGCCGCCAAAGCGGTTGATCTGGGCAACGAGATATTCGCGCTCGAACAGCTCACGCGCCTCACGCAGCGGCAGTGAGATAATGTGCTCGCCGCCGGGGCCGTTGGTGATGGCGGGCGTCGATGCGCTCACCTCCACCGGCAGCATGTCGGCGGTAATGGCGGCTCCCGGCTGATCGGATTTGAGGATGACAAGCCGCTCGACGTTGTTACGCAGCTGGCGCACATTGCCCGGCCAGTCATGCGCCTGAAGGGCGGCCAGCGCGTCCTCTCCCACGCGGCAGACGGGCGTGCCATAGGCCATGGAAAAGCGGCGCAGGAAATGATCGACCAGAAGCGGAATGTCGTCGCGGCGCTCCGACAGCGCGGGCACGCGGATCGGCACCACGCTCAGGCGATGGAACAAATCTTCGCGGAAGCGCTGCTCGGCAATCTCGCGGCGCAAATCGCGCGAGGAGGATGAGACGATACGCACATCAACCTGAACGCTCTGACGGCCGCCCAGCCGGGTAAATGTCTGATCGACAAGCACCCGCAATATTTTGCCCTGCGTTTCCATCGGCATGTCGGCGATTTCGTCGAGGAACAGCGTGCCACCATGGGCCTGCTCCAGCACGCCGACTTTGCGCACCTCGCCGCCCGGCTCCTCGATGCCGAAGAGCTCGCCCTCCATGCGCTCGGGCGCCATGATGGCGCAATTGATGACAACGAAGGGATTGCGGGTGCGGCGCGAGCGCGCATGAAGAAGGCGTGCGACGACTTCCTTGCCCGACCCCGGCGGGCCCGAGATCAGCACGCGGCTGCCGGTGGGCGCGACTTTCTCAATTGTCTGGCGCAACTGGGCCATCAGGGCCGACTGACCGATCAGATCGGCGTCATCGAGATGGCGCAGGCGCAGTTCCTCGTTCTCACGACGAAGTTTTGCCGCCTCCAGTGCGCGCTCGATGATGAGCAGCAGCCGGTCGCTCTTGAACGGCTTTTCAATGAAATCATAGGCGCCGCGCTTGATGGCGGCGACCGCGGTCTCAATGTTGCCGTGGCCCGAGATCACCACGACCGGCAGATCCGGGTGGTCGCGCTTGATTTCATCCAGCACCTGCAAGCCGTCGAGACGGCTGCCCTGAAGCCAGATGTCGAGCACCATCAGCGACGGGCGGCGCGCGCGCACGGCGGCCAATGCCGTGTCAGCATCCTTCGCCAGACGGGTCTCATAGCCCTCGTCGGTCAGAATGCCCGAGATCAGTTCGCGGATGTCAGCCTCGTCGTCAACGACAAGGATGTCCGGTGCGCGTAAGGAAACTGTCTTGCTCATGATGCTGCTTCGGCTGGGTTGACGGAACGCACAGATTCATTTTGTCCGCTTGCGGATGCGCCCGGCGCGCCATCGCTGCGCGGGCTTGCGGCGGTATCCGACATGGAAAGGGTCACCATCGCGCCG
This sequence comes from Alphaproteobacteria bacterium UBA2784, assembly GCA_002352285.1. GTDB lineage: Bacteria > Pseudomonadota > Alphaproteobacteria > Micropepsales > Micropepsaceae > UBA2784. Next base: position 15,670 of record DEIC01000031.1, read on the forward strand.
CCCGCAAATCGCGCGTCGCCGGCTGGCGCATCGGCAAGTTCAATGCCGCCGCCATGGTCCTCCATGATTTTGCGCACGATGGCGAGGCCAAGGCCGGTGCCTTTGGCGCGCGTTGTGACATAGGGCTCTGTCAGGCGGGCGCGCCCCTCCTGCGGCAGGCCAATGCCGTTGTCTGTCACCACGATGCGGATCACACCGTTCTCATGTGACAGGGCAACGCCGATGAGGCCGCCTTCGAATGACTTGCCTTCGCCGCCGCCCAGACGCGCGGTCACCGACTCCACGGCGTTCTTGAGAATGTTGGTCAGGGCCTGCGCGATCTGGCGGCCATCGCAGGCTGCAAGCACCGGCCTGTCGGCGCCGGAAATTTCAAACTTGATGCCGGTGGCGCCTACCTGCTGCAGGAACACGGTCTGGCGCACGAGCTGGGCGAGATCCTCCTCACGGAAGATCGGGGCCGGCATGCGCGCGAAGGACGAGAACTCATCGACCATGCGTCCGATATCGCCGACCTGGCGAATGATGGTCGCTGTGCATTGCTCAAACACGTCGGGATCGGTGGTGATTTCCCTGGCGTATTTGCGGCGCAGGCGCTCGGCCGAAAGCTGAATTGGCGTCAGCGGGTTCTTGATCTCATGGGCAATGCGGCGCGCCACATCGGCCCAGGCCGAAGTGCGCTGCGCCGAGACCAGCTCGGTTATGTCATCGAAAGTGACAACCCAGCCACGCTCCAGCCCCTCGGCAGTTTCGCGCCCGATGCGCACGATCAGATTGCGGGTCTTGCCATCGCGCGTCAGGTCGATCTGGCCACTCGCGCGGCCCTGCGGATCCGAGAAGGCGGCGCCAGCGAGTGCCGCCATTTCGGGAACCGCCTCTTCGATCGAGCGGCCCGTCAGTGCCTCGCGCGTGCCGCCAAGGTGTGTAAGTGCCGAGCGGTTGATGATGTTGATGCGCCCGGTTGCATCGAGGCCGATCACGCCTGCTGTCACACCCGCGAGCACCGCTTCGGTGAACCTTCGGCGCACTTCCTGCTGGCGGCCTGACTCGACCAGTTCATCGCGCTGGCTTTGCAGCTGCGCTGTCATGCGATTGAAGGCGCGCGCAAGCGTGCCCATCTCATCGCCCGGGTCGCCCATCGGCACGCGCGCACCCAGATCACCTTCCGAGACGCGCTCGGCAGCCCCGATCAGGCGGCCAATCGGTGAGACAAGGCGGTTGGCCGCCCACAGGCCAAGCCAGATTGAAGCCAGAAGGATCAGAAGGCCGACCACGGCATAAATCGCCGCAAAGGTGAGCTGAAAGCGGGAGCGGTTTTTTTCAAGCCGCTGATACTCGGATGTGGCATCAACCACGCTGCGCTGATGCTCCAGCACGCGCGCATCAACATAGCGCACGACGAGCAGGAACCGGTCGAAATAGGCATCGAGGCGCACAAGCGCCTGCACGCGGTCGTCACCGGCATCCGTCAGAACGGCAACGGCGCCAGAGCGTGCACGCTCAAATGCTTCGAATGAAGGCGGCTCAAGCGTCAGCACAAACGAAAGCGCGGCGCTGGCAATCACATTGCCATTGCCATCGACAATCACGGCGGCGGTCAGCGAGCGGAAGAGCGCCTGCGCCGCCAGATACTCACGGAAGCGTTGCGGATCAGTTTCGCTCAACAGGGCCGAGCGGTTGATGTCAGAGGCCATGGCCAGCGCATCGGCGCGGATGTTCTGGCGGTGCTCGTCCACATAGGCTTCGGCAACGGTCAGCGAGTTGGTGAGCGCCGTTTTCACGCGCTCGCTGAACCAGGCCTCGACGCCCAGATTGAGCGTGATGCCTGCAAAGGCAGCGACCATGATGGTGGGGATGATGGCCACGGCAGCGAACATTGCGACCAGGCGCACATGCAATCGCGCGCCCGCGGTGCCCGTGCGGCGCGCAATCCAGAGCTGGACCAATTGCCATGCAATCACGGCGGCCAGCGCCAGCACGAAAGCGAGATTGACGAGCAGCAGCGTCAGGAACACTTCCGGCGAGGGGCCGGGGTCTTCCATGCCGGAGAGGATGGAATAGGTGATGATGCCCGAGATGGCGGCCGCAACGCAGACAAGGCTGACCAGCAGGCCGGGCCGCAGAAGCCAGCGCAATTTGGCCGGCAGCCAGGAGCCGCTTGTGCGGTCCGGTGTGCGATCGCCCGCACCCGGCTCCCCCGTATTTCCCGCCTGCTCTATGGCCGCAGAACTCATGCCCGAACATCAGCTCTCTGCTTGCGCCCGACGCGGGACCGGCGGCGCGGCTCAATCGTGGCGGTAAGGGCACAGGGACCATGCCCCAGCCGCCACAGGCTCGCGTTCATTCCGGCGTTCGTTAGGCCTTTTGCGCAACATCGTTGCGCGGATGCATCACTTCAGCCCGCGGACGACGCGAATGTCAAGCTCGCGGATCTTCTTTCTCAATGTATTCCTGTTCATCCCTAACAGCTCGGCGGCCTTGATCTGATTGCCGCGCGTGACTGCCAGGCACATGGAAATCAGCGGCTTTTCAAATTCGGGAAGCACGAGATCATAAAGATTGGGAGGCAGTGAACCCTCCCGCCCTGTCTGCGCAAGGAGCCGATTAAGATGCCGTTCAACCGCGCCGCTGATCGTATCTTCGCCCGCAGGCAGCGCCGATGATTGCACATCCAGCGGCACCGCCAGTTCGCCCGCCACGATGCGCGCGCTGATCGTCTCATCGGCATAGAGCGCGGCGACGCGGCGGATCAGGTTTTCCAGTTCACGCACATTGCCGGGCCAGCGGTGGCGGCGGAGAAGATCCAGCGCCTCGGGCGTGATCGTCTTCTGGGCAAGGCCCGCCTCTGCTGCCTGTCGAAGGAAGTGGCGCACAAGGTCGGGAATGTCGTCGCTGCGCTCACGCAATGGCGGCAGGCGCAGCGGCACGACATTCAGGCGATAGAACAGATCTTCGCGGAAGAGGCCCTGCGCAATCAGGCCACGCAGATCCTTGTTGGTGGCGGCGATGATGCGGACATTGGTGCGCAAAAGCTGCCTGCCGCCGACCGTTGTGTACTCACCCTGTTGCAGCACTCGCAGAAGGCGCGTCTGCGCCTCCAGCGGCATGTCGCCGATCTCGTCGAGAAAAAGCGTGCCTCCCTCTGCCTGTTCAAAGCGGCCAGAGCCGCGCGAGGTTGCGCCGGTGAATGCGCCCTTCTCATAGCCGAAAAGATCGCTCTCAATCAGCTCACGCGGAATTGCGGCCATGTTGACGGCAACGAACGGGCCGTTGCGGCGGCGGCCATAATCATGCAGCGCGCGTGCGACCAGTTCCTTGCCCGTGCCGCTCTCGCCCGAGATCAGCACGGTCAGCTCCGTGCCCATCAGGCGCGCCAGCACGCGATAGATTTCCTGCATGGCCGGCGAGCGGCCGATCAGCGGCATTTCCGGCTCGGCGCTTTCGGATTCGCGGCGCGGGGCCTTTCGCGGCGCAGAAAGCGCGCGCCCGGCGATGGCGATGAGTTCGTTCAGGTCGAAGGGCTTGGGCAGATATTCGTACGCCCCGCGCTCGTTCGCCGTAATGGCCGTCAGCAGCGTGTTCTGCGCGCTCATCACAATGATCGGCAGATCGGGGCGCACTTTCTTGATGCGCGGCAGAAGGTCGAACACGTTCTCGTCCGGCATGATGACATCCGTCACCACCAGATCACCCTCGCCTGCGCTGACCCAGTTCCACAAGGTCGAGGCCGTGCCGGTTGCGCGCACCTGATAGCCCGCGCGGCCCAGCGCCTGATTGAGCACGGTGCGGATTGCTGCATCATCATCGGCGACAAGAATGGTTGCGGTCATGGCGCCACCTCGCCCGGCGGCGACATCGGCAACAACACGCGGAAGAGCGTGCGGCGCGGCTGGCTTTCACATTCGATCACGCCGCCATGGGCGTTGACGATGCGTGCCACCAGCGCAAGGCCCAGGCCCGCGCCTGTGCGTTTTGTGGTGACGAAGGGATCAAACAGGCACGACATCAGTTCCGGCGGCACGCCCGCGCCATTGTCGCGCACAATGACTTCCAGCGGCAGGCCCACGCGCGCATCGGTGCCCGGAATGGAAAGCCGCACACCGGGGCGATAGCCGGTCTGCAATATGATCTCGCCCTCGGTGGGCGCGGGGCCATCGGCAATCGCGTCAGCTGCATTGCGCACAAGATTGAGAAAAACCTGGATCAGCTGATCCTTGTCGCCCAGCACCGGCGGCAGTGACGGATCATAGATCTCTGAAAAGCGGATGCGTGCGGCGAAGCTTGCGCGCGCCACGCTGTGCACATGATCGAGCACCTCATGGATGTTGACGGGCTTGCGCGCCAATGGCCGCGTGTCGCCGAAACTCTCCATGTGATCGACCAGTTTGCGGATGCGGTCGGTCTCGTCACAGATGAGACGGGTCAGCGCCTTGTCGCCCGCATTGGCGTTCTGTTCGATCAATTGCGCCGCGCCGCGAATGCCGGCCAGCGGGTTCTTGATCTCGTGCGCCAGAACGGCCGCCATGGCCGTGATCGAGCGTGCCGCGCCGCGATGCGTCATCTGGCGGTCCATCTTCTGCGCCATGGTGCGTTCCAGGAGCATGACCATGGTTGCGCCCGCCTGCCCGGCCAGCGGCGCACCCTGAACATCGACCTGCCGCGTCTGGCCGCGCACAAGCGCCAGTTCGACGTCATACTCATTGACTGGCGCGCCCGTGCGTTTGACGGTGCCCACCAAAGCCGTCAGCGGGCTTGCAAAAGGCACGAGTGCGGAAAGCAGCTGGCGCGTCAGGCTGGCTGCGCTCATGCCAAAGAATTGCTCGGCAGACTGGTTGGCAAAGATGATGCGCCCGGCGTCATCAACTGCGATCACAGGATGCGACAGCGCATCCAGCATCGCCTGCGGGGCAATGAAAGCTGGCGCCGTGGGCGGATCTTCGGCGAGCGTGCTCATGCGGCGATGGCCTGCGCGTGCGCGCCGAAATGCGCATCGATCAAGGCACGTCCTGCCGCAGCATTTTCAACAACCGACAGAGATTCACGGGCAGCTTCGGGATCGAGAGCGTGTGCGGCATAGGCCGCCAGATGCTTGCGCACGACGCGGCAGCCCAGCTTTTCGCCATAGAGCGCCATCGTGTCGTTGAAGTGGGTCATCACGATGGTGCGCAGTTCTTCGCCGCGTGGCCGCATGAAATTTTCGCCCGCAAGGTGGGCGGCCACTTCGGCAGCAAGCCACGGCGCACCCACACCGGCGCGGCCGATCATCACGCCGTCAGCACCCGAAAGCTCAAGCGCGCGCTGCGCAGTGGCACCATCCACAATATCGCCATTGACGATGACCGGAATTGCGACGGCATTTTTTACGTCGCGCACGCGCGCCCAGTCGGCAGCGCCGGTATAGAACTGGCAGCGCGTGCGGCCATGCACTGTCACCATCTTCACGCCGATGGCTTCGGCGCGGCGCGCGAGCTCGGGCGCATTCAAGGTGCGGTCATCCCAGCCGAGGCGCATCTTCAACGTCGCCGGCACGCGCACATGCGCCACCACGGCCTCGATCAATGTCGCGGCGTGATCGAGGTCGCGCATCAAGGCCGACCCGGACAATCCGCCTGTCACTTTCTTTGCCGGGCAACCCATATTGATGTCGATCAGGTCTGCGCCTTCGCCCTCTGCGCGCTTGGCGGCTTCTGTCATCCAATGAGCTTCGCGTCCGGCGAGCTGGACGGCATTGATGGCGCGATCACAGGCAACGCCGGTTGCGCGCAGCACATCCACCTTGCGCCCGCGGACATATTCGTCGCTCGCCACCATTTCGCTGAACACAAGGCCCGCACCCTGCTCCTGCGCCTGGCGGCGGAAGGGCTGATCCGACACGCCCGACATCGGCGCCATCAGCACCGGAACGCGGATCGCCAAATTGCCAATGGCCGTCAGCATGCGAAGGGGCTTGTGCCTGATTTTTGTGCAGGTCATTTCCTGCATGAAAATTGTGCAGGGAGTTTCGCCTTCCCCATGGCGCGCGGTCAAGGCCCGTTGTAGGCAGAGCGCATGAAAATCGCCGCCCTCATTGTCGCTGCCGGTAAGGGAACCCGCGCCGGGGGCGCTTTGCCCAAGCAGTTTCAGCCGTTAGCCGGAGAGGCTCTGCTGGCGCATGCATGGCGGGCCTTTGCCCAGCATCCTGCCATCTCGTGCGTTGCGGTGGTGATTGGTGCGGGCGATCAGGCGGCGGTCGCGGCACTCGATCTCACTCCTGCCCCGCTTCTGGTGACGGGCGGCGAGACGCGGCAGGACTCTGTGCGGCTGGGCCTTGAGGCCCTGTCGGGTGATCCGTCCGACGCCGTCCTGATCCATGATGGCGCGCGGCCCTTTGCCGATGCCGCGCTCATCTCGCGCGTGATCGAGGCGCTCTCTCACCACAAGGCCGTGCTGCCGGTGCTGGCGATGGATGACACGGTGAAGCGCGTCGAAGACGGGCGCGCGATTGAAACGCTGGATCGCAACGCCCTTGCGCGGGCGCAGACGCCGCAGGGATTTCACTTTGCCGCCATCCTTGATGCCCACCGCAAATTCGCCGGACAGGCGATGACCGATGATGCGGCATTGGCGGAGGCGGCGGGGCTTGCGGTGGCGACCGTTCCGGGCTCACCTGACAACATGAAGGTGACGCATCCGCAAGATTTTTCCCGCGCCGAGGCGATGATCGCCGCGCGCCTGATGGATGTGCGCAGCGCCACCGGCTTTGACGTGCATGCCTTTGGTCCCGGCGATCATGTGATGTTGTGTGGCGTAAAAGTTCCGCACAGTGCCGGGCTTGCAGGTCATTCGGATGCCGATGTGGGCCTGCATGCGCTGACTGATGCCGTTCTGGGTACGATTGGCGCCGCTGACATCGGCGCGCATTTTCCGCCCAGCGACCCGCAATGGCGCGGCGCCGCGTCGTCAGCATTTCTGGCGCATGCCATCTCGCTGGTGCGGGCGCGTGGCGGCATGATTGCGCATCTTGATGTCACGCTGATCTGCGAGCGGCCCAAGGTGGGGCCGCACCGCGAGGCGATGCGCGCGCGCATTGCTGAAATTTGTGCGCTGCCGGTTGACCGCGTCAGCGTGAAGGCGACGACCACCGAAAGGCTTGGCTTTACCGGCCGCAGCGAAGGGATCGCCGCCATGGCCAGCGCCACTGTGCGGCTGCCATGGGTGTGAGCGCATCACAACACCGGCTGTTGATGGCTGTCGCCACGCTGGGGCCGGTCGGCCATCTCAAGCGCGCGCCAGGCACATGGGCCTCCGCTATCACTCTGCCGCTCGCCTTTGCGCTTTTGTGGGCAGGCGGACCAATTGCGCTGGCGATTGCCGCCTTATGCGTGATCGCATTCGGCATTCATGCGGGCGGCCATGCGGTGCGCGAGCTCAAACGCGAGGATCCCTCCGAGATCGTCGTCGATGAAGTGGCGGGCATGATGCTTGCCCTGCTGCCCGCGCTGCCCGGCGGCCTCATTTCGATGGTCGCCGCATTTCTTCTTTTCCGCTTCTTCGATATCGTGAAGCCGTGGCCGATCAGCCTGATTGACCGGCGCGTGACCGGCGGCATTGGCGTGATGGCGGATGATGTGGCGGCGGGCATTCTGGCGGCGGCGAGCCTGATGCTGCTGCGCCTTGCGGGAGCGGTTTGAGAGATGTTCAGCCCCAGGCTCATTGCCCTTGCAACGCATGTGCTGGCGGAAGCGCGGGCACGCAAACTGAAAATCGCAACCGCCGAAAGCTGCACCGGCGGACTTGTTTCAGGATTGCTGACGGAGATTTCCGGTTCGTCCGACGTCTTCGAGCGCGGCTTCGTCACCTACACAAATCTTGCCAAACGCGAATTGCTGGGCGTATCCGGCGACATGATTGCCGACTATGGCGAGGTGAGCGAGCCGGTGGCGCGCGCCATGGCCGAGGGTGCGCTCACATTCTCGCGCGCCGACATTTCCGTTTCGATTACGGGTGTGGCGGGGCCGAAGGGCGGCTCCGCGCTCAAGCCCGTGGGTCATGTGCATATGGCAGCGGCGCGGCGCGGCCGGAACATCATCCACGAGCTGCACGAATTCGGGCCTCTGGAGCGCGGGGATGTGCGACTTGCAGCGGTTGAGGCTGCCCTCAACCTGATCCAGCGTCACTTCTGACGCCGCCATAAAGCGCGTGCGCGCGCTGGACGAAAGCATCCGACAGTTTCATCAGCGCCTTTTCGAACATGGATGAGGCAAGTTTCTGCAGAATGCGGCTGCGGAAACGGAAGTCGATGAAGAACTCCACCGCCGTACCGCCGCCCTCGCCCGCGTGAAAATGCCAGCGGTTTTCCAGATGCTCGAACGGGCCATCGACAAATTCGGTGCGCACACACATTTCCGGTGCGATCAGATGCGCGCGCGAGGTAAAGCGCTCCTCGAACCCCTTATAGCGCACCAGCATGTCAGAGATGAGGATACGCACACCCTCGCCCGTCACGTCATCGCTGCGCACGCGCAATGCGCTGCACCAGGGCAGAAATTCGGGATAGCGGCGGATGTCGCCGACAAGATCAAACATCTGTTGCGGCGAATAGGGAACGAGGCGCGTTTCGCGGGCGCTGGGCACGTTTGTCCGTCAGCCTTTGGCGAGCTTCTGTGCGCGTGCGTCACGCAGCCGCGCGAAATCGGCATCGGCATGGAACGAGGAGCGCGTCAGCGGGCTTGCCGAGACCATCGAAAAGCCCTTGGACCAGGCGATGGAGGCCAGCGCCTCGAACTCATCGGGCGGCACGAAGCGATCAACCGGCGCATGCTTGCGCGTGGGCTGGAGATACTGGCCGATGGTCAGGAAATCGACATTGGCGCTGCGCAGATCATCCATCACCTGCATGACTTCCTCGCGCGTTTCGCCCAATCCGACCATCAGGCCGGATTTGGTGAAGACTGACGGGTCGAGTTCCTTGGCTTCCTGCAACAGGCGCAGCGAGTGGAAGTAACGCGCGCCGGGGCGGATGCGCAGATAAAGGCGCGGCACCGTTTCCAGATT
>DEIC01000031.1:24732-26500 GCA_002352285.1 Alphaproteobacteria bacterium UBA2784
GCGACGCGCTGCGGCTCGTCGGTGTCCAGCTTTTCCGGCACGCCGGTTTTCACATTGCAGAAGGCGCAGGCGCGCGTGCAGGTGTCGCCCATGATCATCATGGTGGCGTGGCGCTGCGTCCAGCATTCNNTCGGGCCGCGCCTGCTTTTCCGGGTGGCGCAGCGCGCGGCGCTGATCCGTGTTCTGGTCATAGATCGTGGTCATGCGCCCTCATATAGGGCAATTCGCGCGGCAAAACACCCCTTGCGGCGGGGCAATCCCCCGGCAATTCTTGGGGTCATGCTGATCATCCTTATTTTTCTGGCCCTGCCGCCTTTGCTCTTCATCACAAGCGGGGTCAGCGATGGGCTTGGCCGCCAGGCGCTGGCGGCACGGCTGCGGCGCTTTGCATGGATCAGTTTTGTGGGGCTGCCGATCGGGTTCTTTGTTTCGCGCAATGCGGTCGATCACATCTATCGCGCCATGGCGTGCGATCAGGTGGTGCTGGCAGAGGCGCGGGACGGTGAAAACGGGATCGAGATTGCGGCGTGGTCGGAAACCTGCCGGCGCGGCGCGGCGCCCACCTATTTTGTCGCGGTGCGTTTTGGCGGCTGGCTGTTGGGCGAGTGGCAGGAGGTGGTGCGATCCGAAATCGATCCGGTGCCTGTTTCCGTTGCAATCAGCGGCGTTCCCGGGGACGGCGCACGCGCCGCGTTTTCGGTTGGACTTGCCGAAGCTGTTGGCTCGCCCGCATCACGCACGATCAGCCTCGGATATGTCTTTGCCTCAGGCACATGGGACGAGCATTTCTTCTACCGTCGCGGCTTCCGGGTGGAGGGGGTGGAGTGAGTCCGCCTGCAGCATAAATGCAAACTACATCACTCCTCGTCCTGAGCCTTCGTCGAAGGACGCATGGCACAGATGCAAAGCGTGGTTCGACAAGGGCTCACCATGAGGACGTTGGTGGGCTGCATTCATGAATTCCCCACTGCCCCCTCACACCGGCTTTGGCCGGAAGCGCTGTTTCAGTGCTTCGGCGGCGGCGTCCGCGTCAATACGGGCGGCGAACTTGCGGCCGATCCAGACGACGTTCTGCTCATCGGGGCCGACCACAGCGATGTCTTGTGACGACGCGCCTTCAAACCCCACCAGCGTGATTGAGCCTGCCGCCAGAAACCGGCCGAAGCAGTAAAGCAGCACACCGGCCACAAAGGCGAAGGGCGCTGCCGCCTGAAATCCGAGCGACACTGAATAGAGGATCGAGGCGGCACCGCCGCCATTCAGTTCCTGCCGGAACAGCGAGGCGAGCGTTGCGATCAGTGACGTCGCAAACACAAACGCAATGGCGGAGCCGATCATCAGCCATCTGCCATATCTGGCGGCGTGGCGGTCAAAGTGCTTTTCAGAAAGGCCGGTCGGCGCACCGGCGGGACCGAGCGGAGGCGTTGCCGACGTCTTGCCTTTTGCCTGCGGGTTGGGGGGAGCCATGGGCCAGGAACCTCACTGGAAAAGTGGAGATTGGGCTCTAACTCGTGGAGCTTACTGTGATTCCCGCATTGGGCGGCAAGGGGCTGCATGTGCGCACAAAAGGCAGCAAAGGTTGCCTTCCCCGGCCAATGCGTTAGGCTTTCCGTCAACCAAAATACTGCGCCATTCAAACACATAGCGGACACATCATGGCCCTTGCCGCAAGCACGCTGCCCCCGTTCAAGGAAAAAAGCACGTTCACGAATGTCTTTTCAGCGCTGCTGAAGGCCAAGCGCCGTTATGGCAAGGATCGCGAGATCCT
>DEIC01000087.1:0-28550 GCA_002352285.1 Alphaproteobacteria bacterium UBA2784
ATAGGAATATAATCCTCGTTCCCGAGGCGGCCTGTCTAATCCTCGCGGGTCTCAACAGATCGAACGAGGATTGTCATGGCGCATTTGATCGCATCCGGAACTTTGCCCCCGCCGGCGTCACCGGCGCCACTTCCCCCACCTTCACCGCCGATCAATCCCCGCGCGCGCGATTGCGCCCTGATCGCCATTGCGCTGACGGCTGCCGCCTTTGGCGTGCCCGTCGATGAGTTGCGCGCCCGCACGCGGCGGCAGGCGCCGATTGCTTTTGCCCGGCAGGTGGCCGTCTATCTCACCCATACAATCGCGGGCTTCACGCTGACCGATGTCGCGCGCGCCTTTGGCCGTGACCGCACCACAGCGGCCCATGCCTGCCATGTCATCGAAGACCGCCGCGATGATCCTGCCTTTGATGCGCGACTGACGGCGCTGGAGCAGGGTTTCAAATCGACCCTCACCGCCCAGGGCCTGTGAGGCGCACATGGAGCATTCGCCTGCTTTTCACCGTCAGACGCGCCATCTTCTGAAATTGCTGTCACGTGAGGGCACGCGCCTCGTGCCCGGTGGCATGGGCGGCTATGTGCTGGAGCGTCACCAGCGCCGCACGCGTGAAAGCTTCGATGCCAGCCTGATCGCGGCGCTGGCGCGCAACGATCTGCTGGAAGAAGATGCGCAAAGAAATCATGTCATCAGCGATGCGGGCCGCGCCCATGCGGCGCGCGCCGAAGCAGAGGCGCGAAAGCTGCCGCTGGATGCATTCCGCCATCAGCATCTGGCTGCCGAAGCGGCAAAACTTCCCGGCGAAAAGGAAAGGGCAGTCCTGCGCGATCATGGCGAGTCTGCGCTGACCTTGTTGGCCCGGGCGCGCAAGGATGCGCCTGCCTTCCTGTCACCGGCAGAGTCTGACGCCGGCGAAAGGCTGCGCGCCGACATGACCATGGCAGCCCTTGTGCCGCGCCTCACCACCAATCTCTCAGCCTGCGGCGCCCATGGCGGAAAATCGCAGGGTGCGCCGTTGACCGATCAGGTGGTTGCCGCCCGCCAGCGCGTCAACCGCGCGATGGAAGCCGTGGGCGAAGAGTTTTCAGGCATCCTCTTTGATATCTGCGGCCTGAACATGGGGCTTGAGGCGGTAGAGCAGCAGCGCTGCTGGCCGCGCCGCTCTGCCAAGCTCGTGCTCAAGCTCGCGCTGGGCTGCCTCGCGCGCCATTACGCGGGGCGCCGCTCAGCCGCCTGATGGCCTGCGCTTCACCAGATAGCTGTGCGTGCCGTCCAGCACCAGTTCGCGGTGCTGGTTGTGCACGCTGGCGCGCATCACCACCACGCCGGTCGTGCGTTGCGGCTTGAGTTCGATAATGACGAGGGCAGGATAAAGCGTGTCCCCCGGAAAAACCGGTTTCAGGAACTTCGCGTTGACCTCGATGAACCCCAGAAGCGCATCACCAATCTGATGCGGAAAAAGGCCCGCGCCCGCAGCCGTAAATGACAACACCTGCAGCCCGTGCGCCAGCGGCGCCTTCAAGCCGCGCGCCGCGCAATATTCATGGTCGTAATGGATCGGGTGATTGTCGAGACTGACAGTCTGGAACGCCGCAAAATTTCCGTCCCCGATGGTGCGCGAGGGTAAAGGAAACACCTCGCCCGCACGAAGGTCGTCAAACCATCGTGCGGGTTGGAGGCGGTGCTGGGCGGGATCAAACGGGACTTCAGGCGGAGAGAGAGGGGCTTCGGGGTTAGCGGTCATGGCGTCACCTGGTGAGAGGGCAAAGCCTGACCTGAGCGGGCGTTGAATTCAAATCCTTATGGCGTTGCTCCGGAATTGGTTTGTGCGATGCCGCCTGCCGCCTCATCCAGAAGGCCCGAAGCCTCGCTGAAAAGATCGACAGCGGCATCGCACAATTTCGGGTTCTCGGCGCACGAGAACGAAACATTGTCAGCCGAGGCGAAAAGCCCGTCCACCACGCGCTCGAACGTCAGCGGGCCTTCGGCCAGCGCCGTATTGCGCAAGGGGTGGTTCGGCATCAGGGCTGCCACGGCGGCAAACCAGAAGACGGCACGGAAAAGAAATCGCATGGGACTTGAGACCTGAAGGGCAAGGCGTCTGACCACGCCGGAACGTGGGGCCACTTTGCCCGCCCTGTCTTGGGCTTTCCTGAAATGGCAGATTAAAATTTGATGCAATGCGTATTTGAGGCGCTTTTACTGAAAACTGCCTGCAATCGCAGCTAAATCCGCCTTTCCGGCGCGATCCGGATTTGCCTCAAATGATCTGAAAAACTGATGCGAATTTTCCGAAAATTTGAACGAATCGGAACGGGCCGCCGCATTTAGAGTTCATTAAGGATGAGGGGCCAGAGTCCGCCCATCCCTGACCCGGGAATCGGCCCGGGCGGGATTAAAGGCGCCCGGACCCCCTGTGACACGGCCTTTTGCGCGACACACCCTTCTGCCGGCAGAGGATCTGCCGCCAAAGGGATTCGCCGCCTTCGCAAAGGGTCATCTTGCGGCAGCCCTGGCCACCCTGATCGCGCTTGTCCTTTTTGGCGTCTTTGCAGGCGCCGTGCGTGTGCCGGAATGGACGATTGCGTCCGGCACCATATTGGCGGCCATTACCATTGCCCTGATTGACCGCAGCGGCCGCCGCACGCTGGCCCGCATCATTTCGGCGCTGTCCTTCGCCCTGCTGATATCGGTCCTGGCAGCCTTTACCGGCGGCATTGAAAGCCCGTTTCTTGTCTGGTTTGCGCTCGCCCCCATCAATGCCGCCCTGGAGCGCGACCGCCTGCAGATCATCCTTGCCGCATTGGCGGCCGCCGCCGGTGCTGGCGCAAACATGTGGCTGGGCGCAGAGGCATTGTTGCCTTTGCCGGCAGTGCCGGAAGCCTATGCCGGTCTCGTGGCCGCGCTTTCTGCCTTTGGCGCGATTGCCTGCGCCACGCTGTCGGCCTTTGGCATCGAGGCGGCCGAACGCCGCCAGACAAGGCGCGCGGAAGAGGGCGAGGCGCGCTTTCGTGTGCTGGCAGAGGAGGGTGTTGATCTCATCACCCGCCACGATCCCGACGGTACGATCAACTTTGCCTCGCCCGCGTCGCTCACATTGCTGGGCCGCCCGCCGCGCGATCTGGTCAATCTCTCGCCGCTGGCGCTCGTCCATCCCGCCGATAATGCGCGGCTGCGTCAGGCGCTGGAGCGCGCAAGCCAGCATGGCGAGGCCGCATCCGTCGATCTGCGCTTCATGCATGCCAATGGCGAAGCCGTTTACACCGAATTGCGGTGTCGGCCGATTGCACCCGAAAAGGGGCAGGGCTGGCGCGGCTTTGGCGTCATCGCGGTTACGCGAGACATGACCGAACGCCGCCGCCATGAAGTAGAGCTGACGCAGGCGCGCGATTCCGCAGAGGCTGCCAACCGCGCCAAGTCGCGCTTCCTCGCCAATATGAGTCACGAATTGCGCACGCCGCTGAACGCCATCATCGGCTTTTCCGACGTGATGCGCGCGGAAATGTTTGGCGCGCTGGGCAATGCGCGTTACCGCGAATATGCGGGCCTTATCCACGACAGCGGACAGCATCTGCTTGATCTGATCGCAGACGTGCTCGACATGTCGAAGATCGAGGCTGGCAAATATGAACTCGCCTTCGCCGCCGTCGATCTGCCGGGCCTGATTGGTCAGGTGATGGAGACGATGCGTCTGGCCGCCGAGCGCGCGGGCGTGCGCTTGAGCGCTGATGTGCCAGACCCGTGCCCGAAGCTGAAGGCCGACCGGCGCGCACTGCGCCAGATATTGCTCAATCTCCTTTCAAACGCGGTGAAGTTCACGCCGCGCGGCGGTGAAGTGGGTTTGACGCTGCGCTCAGCCGATGGCGGCGTCTCGCTGGTCATTCATGACAGCGGCATCGGCATTGCGCCCGCCGATCTGGCGCGCCTTGGCCGTCCCTTTGAGCAGGCCTCCGGCGCCTATGAGCGCAAGGAAAGCGGCACCGGCCTTGGCCTTGCCCTTGTGAAATCACTGACCGAAATGCATGGCGGCACGATGAAAATCGAAAGCGCACTGGGTCATGGAACGCGGGTCGAATTGTCGTTCCCGGTTGAAGGCCCGGCAATGCGTGAAGCGTCTGCCGGCAATGTGGTGGCCATCTCACGCAAGCGCGCGTGAATGGGCACGCCGCGCCTCAAAGCCGGTTTCCGCGCCGCCGCCATCATCCGCCGTGCCCAATTGGCGGGGCATTTTGCTGCGCTCATCAAGCGCGGCGATGAGGATGCAGGCGCGCTCCTCCTCCAGCTTGAATATGCCGACCGGCGGATGGACCTCTTGATGGAAGCCAATCGCGGCGATGGCGCACGCATCTGGCGCTGCCTGAATGGCGAGGGTCCGGCCGACGCCGCCCGCGCCGCCGATCTGGTTGCCAAGGAAAAACGCATCGACCCTGATCTCTGGATCATCGCTGTCGAGTTGAACGGCGATGCGGCGTTTCTGGATGAGGCGGTGGAGCGGTGAGGGTTGGGGAAGAGGTGCCGAACCTGAACTTCCTTCCTCCGCCACCAAACGCAGCTATCGCACGCACACATCTCTTCAACCTCCTCCGCAACTTGTTGCGGGGGTGAGCGGAGCGCAAGGGATTTGAGTGAGCGGTGCGAACTCAAATCCGGGTGGGGGCCTTTGTTTTCCGCCGATTTCCCCCACCCGCGATGCGAAGGCATCGCCTTGCGCTTCGCTCACCCCCGCGCGTGATCGCGCGGGCGGAGGCGCAAGAAGCAGAAAGCACTTCCTTGGATTCCTGAGATGTGTGAATCCGAGAGCCCAAGCGCTGGGGGGGAGGCGCAAGAAGTGATCGGGCAGTTGCAGCATGCTATGGGCGCCAAAACACGGGGCCAAAGGAGATGCGCATCCCCCGGCCACATCCCTGCCATCTTCCTTGCCAACCATGAGTTGAAACCGTCAAATGCAGGCGGCTTTCACAGGAAAACCGGTCATGCGTGTTGCATTCATTCTGGCTGCCGCCGTCATCGCAAATTTGTCTGCGCCTGCGCGCGCGATCAGCGAGGCGCCGCTGCCGGAGTTTCCCGATACCGCCACCGTATGGGAGGCAGGCCGCTATCTGTGCAGCGAGGGCATTCCCACCACGTCGCCCGATGGCATGGTTGGTTCGGTGGTGGAGGATTGCGTGTTGCTGGAGCAGGGCTCCGTCATCCGCCCAACGCTTGGCGAAAGCTTTGGCTGCCGCATGACACTGCCGGGCATGCCGGGTTCAGCCATCATCGATGTTGAGACCCAATGGCGCTTTCCCGAGCCCGGCATTCCCCATCCGGTCACGCGCGAGGCATTGCGCGCCAGCAACTGGACATGGGACATGATTGCGGGCGGCGACTTCATTGCGCTCTACCGTTTTGACTATCCCGGTGAACTGGTCGAAGGCGTTTGGTCGATGGAGGCACGTGTCGATGGCCGCGCGATTGCCAGCTGCTGCTTCAACGTGACGAGCGACCCTGGCGCAGTCTCCTCGTCGCCGATTGCTGCCTGCACATCACCCACCAGCTAGGCCATTTCATGCGCATTGCATGTCTTCTGTCTGCCATTGTAATTGCCGCTCTGGCTGCGCCTGTGCACGCGACCACGGTTGCACCCGCGCCAGAGGCATCAGGCGATGCGACAGTTTTCGAAGCGGGCAAGTATCATTGCAACGGATGGATTCCGCAGATCACGCCCGACGGGCTGGAGGCGACAGTAACCGGAGGCTGCATGCTGCTGCAGCTGGGCTCAGCCATCCGCCCGGAACCCGGCAACTTCTTTGGTTGTCACATGACGCTGCCCGGCATACCGGGAACAGGAACCATTCAGGTCGAAACCCAATGGCGCTTTCCCGCGCCGGGCATTCAGCACCCGGTTACGGGCGAATTTTCGCGCGTTGCCAACGGGACTGAAAAGATGGCCGCGGGCAGCGATTTCCTGATGATCTATCGCTTTGACTATCCCGGTGAGCTGGTCGAAGGCGTCTGGATGTTCGAGGCCCGCCTTGACGGCCGCGCGGTTGCCAGCTGCTGCTTCAACGTGACGAGCGCCCCCGGCGCAGTCTCCTCGTCGCCCGTCGCCGCCTGCTCAACACCCACCAGCTGAACGTTTTCCGCGTGACGTTTTCTGCGTGACGTTTTCTGCGTGACGGGCGCGCCGCCATCCGTTATTGACGCGGCGCATGAATACGCTCGCTGATCCCAAAACCCCTGCCGAGGCCGCCGCCGCGCGGCGCACCTTTGCCATCATTTCGCACCCTGACGCGGGCAAGACGACGCTGACCGAGCATTTGCTGCTCAAGGGCGGCGCGATCCATCTCGCCGGCGAGGTCAAGGCCAAGGGCGACCGCCGCCGCGCGCGTTCCGACTGGATGAAGATCGAGCAGGATCGCGGCATCTCCGTCACAACCGCCGTGATGACGTTCCGTGCGGGCGGCGTGACGTTCAATCTTCTGGATACGCCGGGCCACGAAGATTTCAGCGAAGACACCTATCGCACGCTTACCGCCGCTGACAGCGCCATCATGGTGCTCGACGCTGCCAAGGGCATCGAGGCGCAGACGCTCAAGCTGTTCGAGGTCTGCCGCCTGCGCGACATTCCGATCATCACCTTCGTCAACAAGATGGACCGCGAGGCGCAAGACCCCATCGCGCTGCTTGATGAGGTGGCGTCAAAGCTCGCACTCGACTGCGTGCCGATGACCTGGCCCGTCGGCATGGGCCTCAATTTCCGTGGCGTCGCAGACATTGCATCCGGAAAATTCCTGCCCTTCCGGCGCGAGGGTGAGCCCGCCCCGCTGATGGATGCCGATGACGCATTGGCCAGGGGGCTGCTCTCACCCGCCGAGCGCAAGCAGATGGCGGATGATGTTGAGATGGTGCGTGGCCTTTATCCGGCCTTTGATGTTGCAGCCTATCGTGAGGGTCATCTGACGCCGGTTCTCTTTGGCAGCGCTTTGCGTGACTTCGGCGTGACCGAACTTCTTTCCGCCATTGGCCGCTTTGCGCCGCCGCCGCGCGCCCAGCAGGCGGAAACGCGTCTGGTGAAGCCGGAAGAGGAGCGTGTCTCGGGCTTCGTGTTCAAGGTTCAGGCAAACATGGACCCCAACCACCGCGACCGCGTGGCCTTCATGCGCATTGCTTCAGGCCGCTTCAAGCGCGGCATGCGTCTGCGCCAGCCGCGCACAGGCAAAACGGTCTCGGTGCATAATCCCATCCTCTTCTTTGCGCAGGATCGCGAGCTGGTGGATGAGGCCTGGCCCGGCGACATTATCGGCATTCCCAACCATGGCGTGTTGCGCGTNNCTTCAGCGCGCACTCGAGTCACTGGCGGAAGAGGGCGTCACGCAGGTGTTCCGCCCCAATGTCGGCAATGCGTGGATCGTGGGCGTTGTGGGCCAGTTGCAGCTTGATGTGCTCGCCAATCGCATCGCGGCCGAATACGGGCTTGATGTCGGTTTTGAAGACAGCCCCTATGACACGGCGCGCTGGGTTCATGCTGACAGGCCCGAAGACCTTGACGCCTTCATCAATGGCAACAAGGGCCAGATGGCGCTGGATGGCGACGGCGCGCTGGTGTTTCTGGCCAAGGGGGCGTGGGAATTGCGCTATGCCGCCGAGCGCCACCCGAAAATCGTGTTTACCGCCACGCGGGAGCGGCGCGCGCACAAGGATTGATGTCGGTCTTCAGCGCGCGGCAGCGGCGGCAGGTTCATTGCCCAGCGCATCGCGCCGCACGCGCCAGAAGCGCATCACGCGCTGCGCCGTTTCCGGCGGTACCTGATCGTAAAGGCTGAGCAGGTCATAGGTATCACCCAGCGAGCGCGCATCGGGCGGCGACGTGAGCAGCGCAATGGTCGAGAAAGTGGCGCGGTCGAATTTGCTCGCCTTGCAGGCAATCGCAAGGCTTTCGGCATTGCGGTCAAACAGCACCTTGCGCGACGTGCGGTTATCAAGCCCTGTCAGGCGCGCAAAGGCGACAATCAGTTCGGGAATCTGCTTGGCGCGCAAAAGCGTGATGATCAGCGTCTCGTTGAGCTTGCCTTCGCGTTCCTTGCCCGAAATGAAGAGTTCAGCCTTGGCATAGGCATCATGGGCCGAGGCCAGTTCCGCTGTCATCCGTTTCTGGCTGTCGGCAAGCGCTGCGTCCAGAACCTTCGGATCGATGTTCTCCATCTTCGTGACGATCTGCTTTTTCAGCTCCGCAGTCACAAAGAAGAACATGTCATTGAGAAGGTCGGGCGGCAGATCCTTGCGGCTGACCATGCCCGCCTGCAGCTCTTCGCTTTTCTCCGAGCGCGCCACCATCGTTTCCATCGCGCCGCGTGAAAGGCGTGCGCCCGGATTGGCAGCAAGCCGCACCAGCACACCATCATCACCGCGTTCGATGATGGCATCTGAGACCACTTCGCTCACATTGGTGCGTTGCGCCATGGCGGCCAGATGATCGCGCCCCTTCATCCTGGCGATGGCCACCAGATCGGTGTCGCGCAGCACGGGGCTGTTTGTCAGAAGCGGCTGGGCTACTTCGATTGTGTCGTTGGCAAGTTGGGCAACAAGGCCATGCGGCGCTTCAGCCACGCGCGAGATGCGTTCGGCCAGCGTGCGGCGCACGGTCATTTCCATTTCCAGCGCAACTTTGCCGATGATGTCGCCGAAATAGTCAGTCTCGCGCTGGCTGTACTGCGCCGGCTTTTCGAGAAAAAGATCTGTCACCTCGCGCAACAGCTCGCGCCTTTTGTCGCTCGAAGGCTCCTTCGCGAGCGCAATCAGGCTTTGGAGGTGGTTCGTGTGGACAGTCATCGTTCTGACAGGACCCGTCGGCGCGCCATAGCAGACCCTGATGGTGCCGCGACCAGGTAAAGAAACTGTCAGTAACGATGAAAGGATTGATGCGGCCGCAACCGCCCGCCTTTACGGTTCATTAACCAGCGCGAAATCATCGGGATAAAACCCGTTGAACGCGGTGCGCAGCGCGCAGGAATAGGCGCCTACCATGCCGAAATCGATATAGTCGCCGGCTTCAATCGTATGCGGCAGAAGGATGGGTTTGGGCAGCACATCCAGCGTATCGCAGGTTGGCCCGAAGATTTTGAATGGCCGGCGCGGCCCGCCTACTTCGACAACAGCCTTCTCGCCAGTCGTCATGAACACGCGGCGTGGATATTCGACATTCCAGTCGGGCAGCGTCATCTCATCAAGGCTGCCATAGATGCCATCATTGATGTAAAGCCGCTCGCCCCGCCGCCTGATCACCTGTGTGACGACCGAGACACCCTCGGCCACCAGTGCGCGCCCTGGCTCGCAATAAAGTTCGACCGACGGCTTGAGCTTCAGTGCTTTGCGTGCGCCCTTGATGGCGGCAAAAAATGTCTCCATCGGCGGCACGATCATGCCGGGGTAGGGCGCAGGAAAGCCGCCGCCGACATCCAGCGCCGTGATCTCAACGCCCGAAAGGTTCAGCGCATGACGGCAGATGTCGAGCGCCTGGGCAAACGCCTCCGGCTTGATGCACAGCGTGCCGACGTGAAAGGTGAGTGCAGGCTGGCAGCCCGCTTCCGCCACCGCCTTCAGCAACTCGGCGCCCTGTTCGGCATCAACGCCGAACTTGGATGAGAGTTCCAGAAACGCGCCTTCGACCGGCGTCGCCAGACGCACAAAGATGGTGAGGCCCTTGCGCTCGGCCGGCGTGCGGGCGCGCGTTTCGGCAAGGATGGTGTTGAGTTCGCGGATGTCGTCGATCACGAAGTGGCGTACGCCATAACGCCGATAGGCCTCGCCCGCCCAGCCGCGGATGCGGATTGGCGTCATGAAATGACACTTGGCTTGCGGGAAACGCCTTGAGATCAATTCGACTTCCGGCAGCGATGCCGTATCAAACTGGCGCACGCCCGAAGCATAAAGCAGATCAAGCACGGGCAGGGCGGGATTGGCCTTCACCGCATAGAGGGTGCGGCCCGGAAACCCCTTCAGGAAACGGTCAACGGCGCGCTTGATGCGCTTGGGATAGAGCGCATAGACGGGGGTTTCCGGCTGGCGCTTGCGGCACAGCTCGGCAACGCTGGCATAGCGTGGAAGTGACTTGGCGGTGAGCTTTGTCGCCTTGGCAGCTTCGCGTGACATTAAACACTCCGGCAAGGATGGGCGTTGCGGCCTTATGCGGCAAAATGCGCTTGGGGGCCAGTGCGATTCGGTGCGTGCGTGGCGTCTCCCGCGCCCTGCAGAAGGGGCGCGCCGCCATCCGACGAAAAGCAGGTCATCCAGCACATGCAAGCCACCTCCCTTCGCGCCCGTGTGACGTCTTTTGTGGAGCACCGGCTTTTCCACGATGTGATCATTCTCATCATCATCCTCAACGCGGTCACGCTTGGCCTGGAAACGGCGCCCAGCATCATGGCCAGATGGGGCCATGTTCTCGGCTTTGTTGATCGCGCCATCATCGGCGTTTTTGTTGTGGAACTGGTGTTGCGGCTCTTCGCCTACCGGGTTTCATTTTTCCGCTCGGGCTGGAACATCTTCGACTTCGTGATCGTGCTGATCTCGATCATTCCGGCGGCAGGCGCGCTGTCGGTGCTGCGGGCCATGCGCATCCTGCGGGTGCTGCGCCTCCTCTCCGTGATCCCGCAACTGCGCAAGGTGGTGGAGGCGCTGCTGAAGGGCCTGCCCGGCATGGGCGCCATCGTGCTTGTGCTGATCCTTGTTTTCTTTGTGGGTTCGGTGCTTGCGACCAAACTCTATGGTGCGGACTTCCCGGTCTATTTCGGTTCGATCGGCGAAAGCATGTTCACGCTCTTTTCAATCATGACGCTGGAAGGCTGGGCCGATGTCGCCCGCGAGGTCATGGGCAAATATCCGCTGGCGTGGCTTTTCTTTGTGCCGTTCATTGTTGTTTCGGCATTCATGGTCCTGAACCTCTTCATCGCCATCATCGTCAATTCGATGCAGGAGGCGGCAGAGGGCGAACGCGCCGCCGAGCGCGACGCCGCCCACGACGCCCACGGCGAACTGATGCTCACCGTCTCCGCATTGCGGGCAGATATCGAGCGCTTGAGGGAGGAGATGGGTCGGAAATAGGCGTGGCCTCGATTCCGTAGGCCCTTCGACTGGCTACAAGTCACTGAACAGTTCCTCTCCCCTTGGGGTGAGCGGAGCGCAAGACGCGAGCGCTTGCGAGCGGGTGAGGGGTCTCCTGCATTCGTCGCACCGCAGCCCCCTCACGGAATTTGCTGAACCGCAAATTCCTGCTCTCCCCAAGGGGAGAGCTGGAAGCAATAGGGGTGCTGCGGTCCCCCACCTCACCCGTGCCGGGCGAGCACCACACTGCGCCTGCCATCAGCGGCAGGTTGATAGACGTGGGTGAAAGTGGCCAGCGCGGCGCTGACAGCTTCTGCTGTTATGCGGTGATCGCCCTCAAGACTGTCGATCCCGCAGCGCGCCATGAAGAAAATCTGGTCGCGCAGGAAATGCCCGCGCGCGCGGATTTCGCCGCGAAAGCCCAGCCGTGTGCGCAGCATGCGTGCCCATGAAAAGCCGCGCCCGTCACGGAACTTCGGGAACATCAGCACGACGAGAGAAAGGCGCTGAAGATCCTCCGGCGGCAACTGCATGGGTGATTCATGCGATTGCAAAACCACGCCGACGGCATCATTGCGGGCGAACACGCCATCGCGCTCGGCCGCAAGGCGGCGCGCCGAGACGATCACCGCGCCTGCAACCGGCAGCGGCGCATCGTCGGCGACATCTTCAAAGGCGCCGGGCGCGCGGGTGCTAATGCTGATGGGCGGCATGAAGCCTCTCTTTGAAGGGCTGTGCGCCGACGCGGCGGTAGGTATCCAGCAGGCGCTCGCCGCCGGTGCGGTGCGCACGATAGACATCGACAATTGTCTCGATGGCATCGGCCACACTGTCGGCGGTCACGGCAGGGCCAACGATCTCGCCCAGCGAAGCATCTTCGGCCGCCGAACCGCCCAGGCTGATCTGGTAGTGCTCCACACCCTTTTTATCGACGCCAAGAATGCCGATATGGCCCACGTGATGATGGCCGCAGGCATTGATGCAGCCGGATATCTTGATCTTGAGTTCGCCCAGGTCGCGCTGGCTTGCGTCGTCGGCAAAGCGGGTTGAGATGTCCTGGGCAATGCTGATCGAGCGCGCATTGGCGAGATCGCAATAGTCGAGTCCCGGGCAAGCGATGATGTCTGTCACGAGACCGATATTGGCGGTCGCAAGCCCGGCTGCCGAAAGCGCCTGCCACACGGCGTAGAGATCGTCGCGCCGCACATGGGGCAGCACAAGGTTCTGTTCGTGCGTAACGCGGATTTCGTCAAAGGAGTACCGCGCGGCGATCTCGGCAACCGCATCCATCTGCGCCGCGTCGGCGTCGCCCGGAATGCCGCCGATGGGCTTGAGCGAAATGCTGACGCTGGCATAGCCCGGCACTTTGTGCGGAAAAATGTTCTGCGCAACGAAGGCGGCAAACGCGCCATCGCGCGCCCTGGCCGCGTCTTCTGTCGCGGAAACCGCCGGGAGGTCTGCAAACGGCGGCGGCGCGAAATAGGAAAGGATGCGCTGATACTCTGCATGCGGCAGGTGCAGCGCGCCCTGCACCTTGATCTCGGCAAATTCGGCTTCCACGCGGCGGCGCATCTCATCGGCGCCCAACTGGTGCACGAGTATTTTGATGCGCGCCTTGTACATGTTGTCGCGGCGGCCTTCCTCGTTATAGACGCGCATCACCGCTTCGAGGAACGCAAGGATGTCATCGCGCGAAACAAAATCGCCCACACAATGGGCCAGCATGGGCGTGCGCCCCTGTCCGCCACCCGCAAAAACCTGATAGCCTGCTTCGCCCGCCGCATTGCGGATGCAGGCAATGCCGATGTCATGCACGCGGATGGCCGCGCGGTCCTGTGGCGAGCCGGTAACGGCGATCTTGAACTTGCGCGGCAGAAACGAGAATTCGGGGTGGAACGTGCTCCACTGCCGGATGATCTCCGAAAGGATGCGCGGGTCTTCCACCTCGTCGGCGGCAGCGCCTGCAAAATGGTCAGCCGTCACGTTGCGGATGCAATTGCCGCTGGTCTGGATGGCGTGCATTTCCACCTCAGCCAGCGCATCCAGAATGGCCGGCACATCAACCAGCTTCGGCCAGTTGAACTGGATGTTCTGCCGCGTGGTGAAGTGGCCATAACCGCGGTCATATCTGCGCGCGATATCGGCAAGCCTGCGCATCTGGCGCGATGACAGCGTGCCATAGGGAATGGCAACGCGCAGCATATAGGCATGCAGCTGCAGATAGAGGCCGTTCATCAGGCGCAGCGGCTTGAATTCGTCTTCGGACAATTCGCCCGCAAGACGGCGCGCGACCTGACCGGAAAACTCCGCGACACGCTCGCGCACCATGCGCGCATCGAATTCGTCATAGCGGTACATGGCCTATCCCCGCGCTGGCAGGTAGGCGGCCTGCTTGCCCAGATCAAGGCGCACGGTTGGGCCTTTGGCGCGGATAAGTTCCCGCGCACTCAAGGGGCGGATAACGCCGCGTTCCACCGCAGCATCGAACAGGTAGGGACCAACGATCACCCGCGCGGCGACATCGGCCTCCGCAGCCTCCAAGGCTGCCTTGGCAGCCTCGATGCCGGTAAAGGGGGTGGCATCCTCCAGCGCCCGCACCCAGCCGCCAGCGCCCCGATAAACGGCTTCGCCGTCATCAAGCCGCCAGGCGGTCAGGATTTGGGGATGGACAACGCGCATGCTCTCGATGGCACCTTGGGGGGAGGCGAATTTTCCGCCATTGGTCGCCCAAGACCCTATTTATGTCAATAGCAAAGTGAAATAAAACGAACCACAAGTGCCAGTGTTTAATTGTCACCTGCATGCCAGCGGCGCAGCAGCAAATGCTCCGCCACCCGCAGCAGCCCATAGATCGCAAGCCCAAGAACCGAAAGGAAAACCAGCGCCGCAAACATGCGCGCAATCTGAAGCCGGTTGCCCGCCTCGATGATACGCCACGCCAGCCCGCCCGACTGGCCAGAGCCGGCCACGAACTCGGCAACCACCAGTCCGATCACCGACAACCCGCCCGACACCTTCATGCCAGAAAGCAGGAAGGGCAGCGACGCGGGCAGCTGCAGCCGGAAGAAGGTCTGGATGCGCCCGGCGCCATGCAGGCGGAAGAGATCCATCAGACCGCGATCAGCGGCGCGCAGCCCGATTGTCATGTTCGACAGAACCGGAAAGAACGCAGCGATGAACGCCAACAGCACCAGAGCAGTCTCGACATTTTCGATGCCGACCCAGATCTGGATCAGCGGCGCAATCGCCACAATCGGCGTGACCTGCAGAATGACGGCATAGGGAAAGAAAGCGTGTTCCAGTATGCGGCTTTGCGAAAAGAGGGCCGCCAGAAAGACACCTGCCGTGACGGCGAGCACAAACGCAATCATGCTCAGCTTCAGCGTGTTCCATGCTGAAAGCATCAGAAGGTCGCAATGCACAATCGCCGCATCCAGAATGGCGCTGGGTGCAGGCAGCACGATGGGCTTGATCTGCCAGTAAGCGACCGCCCATTCCCACCCGCCGATGAAAAGCGCAAAGGCAAGAAGCGGCAGCCCGGCGCGCAATGCCCCATGCCCCATCACGCGGCCTTTGCCTGTTCCAGCGCCGAAAGGATCCGTCGCACCCGCGCGCCAAAGGCCTCTGTCGTGCGCCACTGCGTATTGCGATTGGCGGGCAGATCGTCATGCAGCGTTGCCGCAATGCGCCCCGGACGCGGCCGCATGACGACAATGCCGGGCGCCAGATACGCGCTCTCATAGATTGAATGCGTGACAAAGATGGTGGTCAGCTTTTGCTGCACCGCCAGCGCGATCAGATCGTCATTGAGTTCCTGACGCGTGAATTCATCAAGGGCAGCAAACGGCTCATCCATCAGCAGAAGTTCGGGATCGGCGGCCAGCGCGCGCGCAATCGACACGCGCATTTTCATGCCGCCGGAAAGTTCAGCGGGAAAGGCGCGTTCAAACCCCGAAAGGCCCACACGCTGCAACAGCGCGGCGGCGCGCGCCTCGCGTTCTGCCCTGGGCACGCCCTTGAGGGTGAGGGGGAGCGCAACATTGGCGAGCGCCCGCGCCCACGGCATCAATGTCGGCTCCTGAAACACAAAGCCGATCCGCTTTTTTCCGCCCGGCCAGATGATGCTGCCCTGGCTCGGCGCCTCCAGCCCCGCGATCAGCCGCAGCAACGTGCTCTTGCCGCAACCCGAAGGCCCGACAATGCAGGTAAAGCTGCCCTCGCCAAAGCGCAGCGAAACGCTGTCCAGCGCCTGCGTGCCAGAGGCGAAGACCTTCGAGACGTTCTCCAGTCTGACAGCGTCGCTCATTCAGCAGGAAGCGGCGGTGTAAATTCGGTCGTGAACGCCCTGGTATAGTCGAGGTCCACCGGATAGACGGCATTGCCGGCCATCAAGGTGAAGAACTCTTTCCAGCGCTCGTCTGTCATCGGACCGATCACACCTGCACCCTGTGCCACGTCGCCCGCGATACCGTTCTCGCGCAACAGCACGATCGCCTGCGCCAGCACGTCATCCGTCATCTCGGGATTGTCGCGCTTGATGAGTTCGTTGCCCGGCGTGGGATCGCCCGTCAGATAATCATGCCAGCCCAACCGCGACGCCCACACAAAGTCGGCGACCAGCGCAGGATCGCCCGCAATCGTCTCATCACGCGCCAGGATCATGTTGGCATAGCCCGGATAGCCGTAATCCGAGAGGAGATAGACCTCCGGCTCAAACCCGCCATCGCGCCGGATCAGGAACGGCTCCGACGTCAGATAGCCCTGCTGGATGGCACCCGTATCCGAAAGGAACGGCGCGAGGTTGAACGTGTACTTGCGGATTTCGCTGTCGCGGAAGCCGAACTTTGCGCGCAGCCAGATCCAGAACGCGCCAATCGTCGCATCGGACACCATCACCGGCTTGCCTGCCATGTCGGCAATCGAATTGATGTCGTCGCGCGGATGGCAGATCAGCACCTGCGGGTCTTTCTGGAAAATCGCGGCAACCGCGCGCACCGGAATTCCCTCGGCCACCATATTGAGCGGGATGAAGCTGTTGGAGCCCATGCCGAACTCAACTTCGCCTGCCGCCAGAAGCTGCGGCACATTGATCGCGGGCCCGCCCTGGATGATTTCGACATCAAGGCCGCGCTGCCGGTAATAGCCGTTGGCGATAGCCTGATAGAAGCCGCCATGCTCGGCCTGTGCGCGCCAGTCGGTGACGAAACGGACATGGCGCAAAGGCGGCGGCGGCATGTTGGCCGATGCAACAGCAGCCCAGCCGATGCTGACCGCCAGTGCTGCGGCGATGATGCGTGGAATTCTCATGGCGAGGTTCCCTGTGAGCAGACTGTCTTGCGGCGCGCGGCGTCAATCTCACCCTCGCGCGCATCATCATTGACCAGCGAGCGCATCAGCATCAGGCCGCGCCTGGTCGGTGACTCCACCAATATGGCGCCCGCCGGCGCTTCGGCAAGCGGCGTGCCCGCGCCATAGACGATGAAGGTCACGCCACTCGCCACGGCAGGTCCGTCGCGCATGACAAAAAAATTGTCGGTCTCCGCCGTATAGAACGCTGCCGACCAATAGGTGTCAGACGGCGGCGTCGTGGTGATCGTCATTGGCCCCTTGGCAAGGTCATACGAGCACGCGGCATAGAGAAGATCGGGCGAGGGTTTGACGATGGCGCGGGAGTTCTCATTCGCGCGTGGCGCAAACGAAGGCTGGCCGGAAGCAACGATGCGCTCCATCGCGATATCCATGATCAAGGAGGGCGCAAGCTGCAGCACGATCACATGGGTGGCCGCCGCAATGGCAATGACAAGGATCAGCATTCGTCCCCAGGTCATGACACGCACCCCGTCTTGATGATGCGCGGCAGACGCGCCGTTGAAAGATCAGCGGCAATGCCGGGATCGGGATTATAGAGCCGCAGGGTCAGATTGAACGCGCCATCACCCGTGGGAATGGCGTTCGGTCCGGTCGCATCTTTGGCCAGCGTAATGGTGAAGGAGCCATGCGCGTCCCGCACCACATTGTTCCTGGTGACGGAGAAAACACCATTGCTTCCGGGCAGCAGGAAATTGTCGGCGCCATAGACCGTCACGCTCCACCACCGCGCCGCCGGATCCGCTCCCTCAAGCCGGTAGGTGCAAAGGCCGGAAAGGCGCTCGCCCTCCTCGTCGGTCATCGCTTCGTAATAGACGGTCTCGCTGCTGTTGAGCGCCAGTAGGCCGGTGATCGCCACGCGCAGGCGCGTATAGGGATCCGCATCGATACTGCCTGTCTCGGGATTGGCAACCCACGCACCAACCGCGACGTTCGTCATGGAGAGTTGCAGCGCCCCCCACAGGCTTGCCAGGCCAAGGGCGATTCCCGCCACAAGACCGAAAAAGAGTTTGAGGAATATCGCCACACGCGCCCCCGCTTGCTGTCAGTCAACTGCCCATCATGGCGCGTGTTGCCGCCAGATGCAAAGCGGGGGGCATGTAGCGCGCATCCAACTGTATGAGGTCGCCTTCCGCCTCCCCCTCGGGGGAGGCCAGCGATGCACTTGCATCGCGGGTGGGGGGCACCCTTGACGAACTCAATACAGCGTCCCGCAACCCCACTGGGTTTGTGTTCGCTGCGCTCACACAAACCCCGCCTCCCCTTTTAGGAAAGGGGAGGCCGAAGAAGCGCTCTTGAGCGGGTGGCACGCACCTGCTCTTGCCAATGTCCGCTACCGCTACCGCTTCCGGTAACGCGGACGGCGACGGGGCTTTTCTTCCGCCCCGCCAAAGAGATCTTCGAGCAGACTGTCCTCATCGTCAGGCGCCGTAATGATCGGGTCTTCGATCACATCGTCGGCGCTGCGCGGGCCGTCAAGCCCGGCCATAACGGTGTCAATTGGTCCAGCACCCGCAAGGGCAGTCACTGGCAGATCGCGCTCGGCAGCCTCCATATAGGCTTTCCACACCCGCGCCGGGATGGAGCCGCCCACCACCTTCTGCATCGGCTGGTTCTCGTCATTGCCGACCCAGACGCCGGTTACATAGTCGGCGGTAAAGCCGATGAACCACGCATCACGATAGGACTGGCTGGTGCCGGTCTTGCCCGCCGCCGGCCGCTCGCCCAGTGAGGCCGCCTTGCCGGTGCCGCCATCATTGACCGTTGCCCACATCATCGCGTTCATGTCACGCAAGACCGCATCGCTGATGACGCGCTGGCGCTCAACAGCCTGACGCTGCCACAACAGCGCGCCGTCACGCGTGCGCACCGCAAGAATGGCATAGGGCTCGACTTTATAGCCGTTGGCGGCAAAGGCCCCGTAGGCCGCAACCATATCGATCAGCGTCACTTCCGATGTGCCGAGCGCAATCGACGGATTTTCGCGCAGGGCCGACGTGATGCCCAGCCGCTTGGCGACATCAATCACCATCTCACGCCCGGCTTCTTCCGATACGCGGACGGCAACCGAATTGAGTGACCGCTTGAACGCGTCGATCAGCGTGACGCGGCCCTTGAAGTCCTGTGTGTAATTGTCGGGACTCCAGCCCTCGATCTCCAGCGGCGCATCACGCTTGATGGAAAGCGGCGACAGGCCATACTCGAAACCCGCCAGATAGACGAACGCCTTGAAGGCAGAGCCAGGCTGCCGCTGGGCCTGAAAGGCGCGGTTGAACTGGCTCTCACGGTAATTCCGCCCGCCGATCAGGGCACGCAACGCGCCATCGGGCGACAGCGACACCAGCGCACCCTGTGACGCGCCCTTCGCTTCACCCTCGGCCAGTGCTTCTTCCAGCCGCTGGCCAGCTTCCGCCTGCAGCGCCAGATTGATCGGCGTCGTCACCACGAGATCGGTGGCGGGATCAAGCCCCATGTCGAGCAATTGCTCATAGGCATAGTCGGCATACCACTCACCGCTGTCGGCAGCCTTGGCGGCGTCCTCATTGATGGCGGCAGGATTTGCCTTGGCTTCAGCAGCAAGCTCGGCGCTGATCGCATCCGTCTCCACCATCAGGTTGAGAACCAGAGCCGCGCGTTCCTGCGCCGCCTCGATATTGCTGCGCGGCGACAGGCGCGAGGGCGCAACTGTCAGCGCCGCCAGCATGGCCGCCTGCTGCAGTGTCACATCCTTGGCCGACACGCCGAAATAGCGCCGCGCCGCGGCATCAACGCCATAGGCGCCCGCACCGAGATAGACGCGGTTGAGATAGAGCGCGAGGATTTCATCCTTGGAAAAATTCATCTCGAGCCAGAAGGCAATGAACGCCTCCTCGACCTTGCGCGACAGCGTCTTCTCGTTCGTCAGGAACAGGATGCGCGCCAATTGCTGGGTGATGGTCGAGCCGCCCTGCACCATGCGGCCCTCATCGAGATTGACAAAGATCGCACGCCCAAGGCCGATCAGGTCAATGCCCAGATGCCAGTAGAAGCGGCGGTCCTCGGCCGCCAGAAACGCCTCCACCAGATGCGGTGGCATCTGGTCGAGCGTCAGGTCATCGCCATAGGCCGAGCCGCGCACGGCAAAAACCGTTCCGGCTTCATCGGTAAAGATCACGCTGCGCTCACGCTTCTGGCCGGCGATCACTTCCGGCTCGGGCAGATCGCTGGTGAAGTGGATGTAAAGCGTGATGAACCCGGCCAGCCCCAGCCCGGCAAGCGCAAGAAACACGAGGCCCAGAATGCGCGGCCAGCGGCGGCGCGGGCGTTCCTGAAAATAGACGGGCGGTTCAAAGTCCATGGCCGGACTTAAGGCGGATGATTGCGGTTTTTTCTTGAAACCGGCATGAACAATGATGTTGCGTGAGCGCCACGCTGCCACCGGAATGAATGAAAGGTTGACGCGAACATGCTGGGCGTCTGCTGGTATCCCGAACAATGGCCTGAAGCCTGGTGGGAGGATGATGCGCGCGCCATGCGGGCGCTGGGCATCGAACTGGTGCGCATCGGCGAGTTTTCGTGGAGCGTGCTGGAGCCGGAACCGGGCCAGCTCTCCTTCGGCTGGCTTGATCGCGCGCTGGACGTGCTGGCGCGCGCAGGGTTGAAAGTCATATTGGGCACGCCCACGGCCACGCCGCCCAAATGGCTGATTGACCGTCACCCGGACATTCTGGCGGTGGATAAAAACGGCCGCCCGCGCAAATTCGGTTCACGCCGCCATTATGATTTCTCCAGCCGCACATGGTTACAGGCGTCACAGCGCATCGTCGAAGCGCTGGCACAGCGCTATGGCAATCATCCCGCCATTGTCGGCTGGCAAACCGACAACGAGTTCGGCTGCCACAACACGACAGTAAGCTACTCTCCCGAAGCCACGCGCGCCTTTCGTGAGTTTCTGCGTGCGCGCCACGGCGATGTCGCGGCGCTCAATGCGGCGTGGGGCAATCGATTCTGGTCGCAGGAATATCGCAGCTTTGATGAGGTCGATGCGCCAAACCTCACCGTCACCGAACCCAATCCCGCCCATGTGATGGACTTCCGCCGCTTCGCGTCGGCGCAGGTGGCGCGCTACAACGCCATGCAGGCAGCCATCATCCGCGCGCATGCGCCGGGGCGGTTTGTGACGCACAACTTCATGGGTGGCTTTACCGAGTTCGACCATTACGATGTGATGCGCGATCTCGATTTTGCCAGCTGGGACAGCTACCCGCTGGGCTTTACCGATGCGCTGCCCTTCTTCGGTATTACCAATGAGGAGCGTCTGGCGTTTGCCACAACGGGCCACCCCGACATGTCGGCGTTCCATCACGATCTCTATGCAGGCATGAGCAAGGGCCGCGGCTTCTATGTGATGGAGCAGCAGCCCGGCCCCGTGAACTGGGCGCTGTGGAATCCCGCGCCCGCGCCCGGCATGGTGCGCCTGTGGACATGGGAGGCATTCTCTCATGGCGCCGATGCGGTGTGTTACTTCCGCTGGCGCCAAGCGTCCTTTGCGCAGGAGCAGATGCACGCGGGCCTCAACCGCCCGGATCGCACGCTGGATACGGGTGGAGTGGAGGCCGGTCGCGTGGCGCGCGAATTATCGACCTCCAATCTTCTCAAGGCGGCGATTGGCCGACGCGGCAAGGCCGATGCGGCCATCGTCTTTGACTATCCTTCGCTCTGGGCGCTGGAAACACAGCCGCAGGGCGCCGACTGGCACGGGCTTGAAATGTGCTTCCAGACCTATGGCGCGCTGCGCCGTCTGGGCCTCAATGTCGATATTGTGCGCGCGGGCGATGACCTTTCCGCCTACCCGCTGATCGCAGCGCCATCACTGGTGATGGCGCATGACGAGGCGGTGTCCGTTCTCGCGTCTGCCTCACGCCGCGCTGTCATCGTTCTCGGCCCGCGCGCCGGATCGAAGACCGGACATCTCACCATCCCGCAGAACCTTGCACCCGGTGCATTGGCCGGCATTGCAGGCGTGAAGGTGACGCGGGTCGAAAGCCTGCGGCCCGGTCTTGCGCGCCATGTCAGTTTTGAAGGCAAGACCGCATCCATGGTGAAATGGGCGGAGCGTGTGGAGCTGGCAGAGGGCACGCGCGCCATTGCCGCCTTTGCCGATGGCGCACCCGCCATCACGATACGGGATGAGGGCGGCGCCGTTTTCTATCTGGCAGGCATGCCTGACCGTTCATTGCTTGGCGCCATCATGGCGATGGCGGCATCGCGCGCCAGACTCGCCACGCGGGAATTGCCAGCGACGTTGCGATTGCGCAAGGCGGATGGTTTCACCTTCGCTTTCAACTACGCGGACACGGCGCAAGACCTCGGCGCATCCGGCGCACGCTTCCACCTCGGCGCCAACAGCCTTGAGCCGCATGGCGTGGCGGTTTGGGAATAGGGGGGCATCGCCTTTCTTGAGCCTCCCCTTTCCTGAAAGGGGTGAGCGGAGCGCAAGGGACTTGCATGAGTGCGACGGCACGAAATGCAAGTCCGGTGGGGTTGCGGGCCGCTGTATCGCATTCGTCCATGGTGCCCCCCACCCGTGTGCAAGCGCAAACGTGCCTCCCCCAGGAACGGGGGAGGCGAAAGCCAAGCGCCCACCAACAACAAACGGGCGGATCGCATTGCTGCAATCCGCCCGTTCGCTTACGCGCAACGTTTCAGATCAAAGGCCGGCGCGGATTTCCGTCCAGGCCTTGATGATCTCGTCCTTGTTCGGCAGGCGGATCTGGAACGTGCCCGAGGCAAGGAACGCATCCACATCGGCCGGCAAGCCTGCATTGGCCACCATGTCGGCAGGCAGCGCCGCCATGGCCGCCGCATTGGCCGAGCCGTTCGAGTATTCGCTGACAAGATATTCGGCAGCCGCCTGCGACAGGCCGCTGTCGATCAGCGTGTAGATGCGGTCAAGTTCGGTTGCATCCTTGTGCACCACAAAGCCGCACACATAGGTAAACATGCCCGTGGGCGGATTCATGAAGCCGACGTCGACGCCGTCATTCTTCAGCGCCGCCCAGCTGTCTGACCAGGTAATGGCAGCAACGATTTCGCCAGAAGCAAGGCCCTGCGCAATCGACGTCTGATCCGACGTGATGAAGCGCGCATTGGCCACCAGCGCCCGCAGCTTCTCCTGCACCTGCGCCCACTGCTCGGGCGTAAGGTTGTAGGGGTCAAAGCCCATCGCCTTGGCCGTCAGCGTGACCGTGTCGTCAACACCTTCAAGACCGGCAACGCGGCCCTGATATTTCGGATCCCACAGGATGTCGAAGCTCTGGTTCTCGGCATATTCGGGCGCGAGATCGCGGCGATAGGTGATCGACGTGCTTGCCCAATATTGCGGCACGAACCATGCGGTCGTTTCCGACGCCATCATGCCAGGAATGGTTTTCAGCGACGGCGGGATGGAGTCCCAGTATTTCAGCTTGGTCACATCGATAGGCTGAAGCAGACCGGCTTCCTTCCAGCGTTCGAACTCGTACGAGCACGGGCCCATCAGATCGGGCGTGAAGTTCGCGCGCATCTTGGCGAAGGCTTCGTCCTCATCGGCGAACACCACCGTGTTCGGCTCCACGCCGTACTTGGCCTTGTACTCGGCGGTCAGCGGCGGATTGACGAGGTTTTCGAATGTGAACAGCGTGATGTTGCCGTCCTCTTGCGCCTGCGCACCCTGATTGAGCGCGGTCAGCCCGACAAGACCGGCAAGCGCGAGCGCGCCCGTGGCCATCGCCGTGCCGCGCAGCATGCGGTTGAGGTTCATCGTTCAGTACTCCTTCCCAAGTTTCGGCGGATCATGTGCCGGACCGCCCCCGGTTCCCGAACGCACACGAACACGATCTTAACTCTAGGGCGAAGTGATGGCGGCGCAAGCCTTAATGATCCGCCTTTGACGGGCCGCGCGCGCCCGCCTATCTTGGCGTCAAAGCGCCCTAACAGCGCGGTTTTTTTGGCGAATCCATCATGAACAGCCTGAATGCAATGCATCATCCGCAACCTGATCCAAAGGGTGCGGCAAGCGCCAAAGCGTTCCTTGACCAACATTCCGGCATTACCAGCATCGATGCCGTCTTTGCCGATCTCTCCGGCACGATTCGCGGCAAGCGCATGCCTGCGGCTGATTTGCCGGATCTTTATCTGTCCGGTCTCAACATTCCCGAGACGATCTATCTCCTCGACGTGCGCGGCGAGATGACAGATGCGCTGGGCCGCGGCTTTACCGATGGCGACCCGGATGGCGTGGCGTTTCCGGTTCCCGGAACACTGGTGCCGGTGGGCAAGCCGCCCTTTACGCGCGCGCAAGTGCTGATGAGCCTGTCAAAGCTGACGGGCGAGCCTTGCGATATCGAACCGCGCGCCGTGCTGGCGCGTGTGGCATCGCGCATGGCCGAGTTGAAGCTGAACCCGATCACGGCCGTCGAACTGGAGTTTTATCTGATCGATCCCAAACGCGTCGGTCACGGCGCACCGCAGCCGCCCATTTGCCCGACAACAAACGAGCGTGAGAAAGCGATCTCGGTCTATGGCATCTGGGATCTCGACCGCTATCAGGCGTTCCTTGCTGATGTTGCCGATGAGGCGGCGCGCTGGCGCGTGCCCGCAACGGCGGCGACGTCGGAATATGCGCCCGGCCAGTTCGAGATCAATCTGGAGCATGTCGATGATCCGGTAACTGCCTGCGATCATGCCATCTATCTGAAGCAGATCATCCGCAATGTCGCGCGCGCGCACGGCTTTGAGGCGAGTTTCATGGCCAAGCCCTACGCCGATCGTGCGGGCAGCGGCATGCATGTGCACATGAGCGTAGCGGGGCCTGATGGCAAGAACGCTTTTGCCGCCGCTGATCCGGCGGGCGCGCCGATCCTGCGTCATGCCGTTGGCGGTCTCCAGCGCATCATGCACGAGGCAATGGCCGTCTTTGCGCCCACCCCCAATGCCTATCGCCGCTTTGTGCCGAACCTGTTTGTGCCGGTGAACCGACATTGGGGCATCAACAACCGCTCAACTGGCCTGCGCGTGCCCGCAGGCGGACCCAACTCGCGGCGCATTGAACATCGCGTGTCAGGCGCTGACGCCAACCCCTATCTTGTGATGGCAGCACTCTTGGCCGGCTTGCATCACGGTCTTGCGTCAAAGATTGATCCCGGCAAGCCGTTTGAGGGCAATGCCTCTGAATTGCCCGACGCCAGCGTACCCTTCAATTTCCCCGATGCGCTGGCAGCGATGGAAAAATCATCGGTTCTGCGGAGCTACTGGGGCAGCTATGTCGATGTCTATGTAGCGACCAAGCGTGTGGAGCTGGAGCGCTTCAACGCAATCATTCCGCCGCATGAGCACGACTGGTATCTCTGACCGCCGGGTTGTTGCCGATAAAGGTCAGATAGGGAAGGTTTCGCACGGCCCGCCACATCATTGTGGCCGCCGCCAGGAACGAAAGCAGCGCGGCCGCAAAATACCCGTACCCGTACCACGCAAAGCCGGGGATCAGCGTCAGCGCCGTCAGCCCGGCATTGAGCGCAAGGAACAGGAGATAGAGCCACATCACCTGCCGCCGCAGATCGAGATAGGCGAGCACGATCGTGGCAAACAGGAAGAGCCCGTGAAACGCCGCACCCAGCGCGCCGAAGCGGAACATGCCCAATTGCTCGGCATGCATGGCCAATGGCCCCGCCAGCGCCGCTGACAGCAGAATGGCCAGGGCCGCCAGCGCCAGTTGCAACACCACCATGGTGCGCGCACCACCCTTCACGGCGTCAATCAGCGCCGCATGATTGGCCCTGATTGTGCGCAGCGGCGCGTGGTTCTGGATGTCCTCATAGAAATTGCGATAGCGCGCATAGAACAGGGTCTCGATGCTGACGACAAACACGGCCATCGCCGGAATGAGCAGCAGCTGCGCATAGAACATGGCGCCGTCATAGAGCGGATATGACGGCAGGTTGAACGGCGGCAGGATGCGCTCGGGCGCAAACCACATCACCCATTTGTCGGACCAGATGGCGAGATTATAGGCGAGACCTGCAATGGCGAGATCGCCGAAGCGCCGGAACGACAGCCACAATCCGCCCCATTGCTGAAGCGTATAGGGATATTCCGCCAGGATGCGCGCAATCAGGATGAAAAGCGTCAAGGCGCACCCGGCAGCGAACCCGCCAAAAATGCCGATCGCGCCTTCCCCCAGAAGCCTGTCCGCAAGGATGACGGCGCCGATCATGCCCGCAACAAATGCGAGCGCCACCGTGCGGTAATCCTTCAAGGCTGAGAGGAAGACAGCCGCACACCAGATCGCCGAGACGGTGAAGTAATTGAAGATCGCCAGCACCGCCAGAGGCGCGCTGATATCAGCCACGAAAAGATAAAGCGCCATCACGAACGGCGCCTGGATAAGGCTTGATCCGGCCAGCGCCGCAAAGAGCGCGGCTGGTGCAGGCCGCGCATCACGCGCAAAAATCTGATCGGAGAGAAATCGCGTGGCAACGGCGGTGAAGGGGCCGGTGAGCGCCAGCGAGAACGCGAAATTATAGATGATGAGCGTGCGCACCAGCATCAGCTCCTGGCCCGCTGAATCGCGCGCAGCCAGAAGATTGATGGCGGCGATGGCGGCAACCGTGATGATCCACGGGCCCGACGTTACAAACGCCGCATAGGCAAGGCCGCTGACCGGCCCCATCAGATCATCGCGGCGCGCCAGCTTGCGCAAGGTGAAGCCGATGCCTGCCATCAGCCAGCCCCCCGCATCACCATCCCGGCAACAGGCTCAAGGATGGGCTGCCACGGCGCGCGCCGGTGCGTTTCATAAAGCCCGCGATAGGCGGCATCGCACTGCGGCTTGTTGTAGTGGCGCAAGACCCGCTCGCGCATTGCCTGCCCCGCCGCTGCCAGCCGCGCCGGGTTCATCAGCAGCTCACACATTGCGTCAGCCACAGCAAGCGGGCTTGCCAGCGGCACGATGGCGCCGCCGCGCCCCAATGCAGGCGTCTCATCCGGCTTGCCCAGAATGATCTCGGCGCAGCTGCCAACGTCGGTGGCGATGGAGGCGATGCCAGCGGCGCCCACTTCCAGAAGCACCAGAGGCTGCGCTTCCGAAACCGAGGTGAGCACATTGAGGTCAATATGCGGCAGATAATCATCCAGCTTGACGCGGCCAGTGAAGCTGAGCGTGTCACCCAGCCCGAGATGCGCGGCAAGCTCACGGCACTCACGCGCATAGTCGGGGTCTTCGTCGTCGGGGCCCATTACCAGCGCACGCAAATGCGGGATGCGCGACTTGGCCATCGCTACCGCGCGCAGATAGGTCTTGATGTCCTTGATCGGCACTACGCGCCCGATCAATGCAACGGTCGGCGGCCGCGGGGTTGCGGGCCGTGTCAGCCGCGAGAAGCGCGCATAGTCAACCCCGTTGGGAATGATCGATAACCGCGCAACCGGCGCACCATCAGCAATCTGCATGTCCTGATTGCCGCGATAGAGCGTGATGATCTGATCGGCCACCTGATAGATGGCGCGCGAGAACGCCGTGAAGGCATCGGTCCACAGATCCTTCAGGTCACGCGATGCCTTCTCCAGCCCCAGATGGCTGACGCCCGGATCATGCAGCCATTCGGCCAGCGCCACTTCAATCCGCCGTTCATTGGTATAGATGCCATGCTCGGTCAGAAGGGCAGGCCGCCCCATTTCGATGCGCCCGCGCGCCGCCATCAATCCCGCATAGCCGGTCGAGATGGCGTGATAGACGCGCGACGGCGGCAACGGCGCCAGCATGGCTGCAAAGAAGGCCGATGACAGCGCACGCCAGCTCCAGAAGAAGTGGAGAAACGAGGCATCCGGCATCATCTCTTCATAAATCGCTGAAAGCGCGCGGAACGCCGAAGGTGAATTGAGCAATTGCTGCTGACCCAGCACCCCGCGCAGCGGCGCTACGATGGCGGCAAGAGCGGTCAGCTCGCTCAAGCCCCCGCTCCGGATGAAGGCGGCAAAGCGCTGTGCGATGTCGCGGATGACCTCGTCGCCCGGCGTCTGACCGGGCGCGCCGGGCGGCAGGGCATTCAGCGCCACATGCGAGACGCTGCGCACATTGGGCGGCACCTCGTAAACGCGCTTGCGTTCGGCATGATCGGGCACGATGGCCACGATGTCGAATGTCAGGTGCGATTGAGCCTTGATGAGATCATGCACCCATGCAGAAACACCGCCCGAGACATAGGGATAGGTGCCTTCAAGAAGCAGGCAGACGTCACTGGGGGCTTGTCCGTGAGAGGGGAGCGCATTCATGCGCGCACCCCCTGGGCTTTGCGGGCAGGCGGGGGCATCCACAGGGAAAGCGCCTGACCGAGCGCCGTGTCGGCCGCAGCCATGCCATCGGCCGAAAGCGCAGCAGCAGCGGCGCGCAGGCGTTCGCCATCACCCAGCCGCAGCATCGCCTCGCACCACGCCGAAATCGTGTCGGGATCGCGCGTGCCCTGCGCCAGCAGCGGCTGCAAGAGGGCCGCTGCCTCGCCTGCATTGCCATGGAAGGCGAGAAGAATGCCAAGGCTCCGCCGCGCCTCATGGTGGCGGGGATCAAGCTCAATCGCCGCCCGAAAGGCGCGCTCGGCATCCGTCAGATGCGCGCGGTTGCGTTCGGCTTCCAGAAGGCCGGAAGCAGCAAAGTCTGCGTGAATGTTGCCCAGCCGCGTGAAGCGTTCTGCATTTGCGCCGTGCTGCTGGATGTCAGCTTCCGCCTTTGACTGCAGCTTGTGGAAGTCGTGTTCCAGAGAGGCTGCAACGGCGGCCGCCTGCACGCGCACGGCAGGAACCGGGTCACGCAGCGCCTTTTGCAGCACCGGCGCGAATACCGGCCTGAACTCCCGTCCGATGAGCGCAACAACATTGAGCTTCATCGGCGTCGTGCCAAAGGCCAGCACATCGCTGAACGAGGCAAGATTGCTCACCGCCCCCGGCCTTGCCGAAAGTATCGCGCCGTGCTCCTCACCCTCGTCAAAGCCGAACAGCATCTCGCGCCAGCGATGAAACGGTGTGGCGGCGCGCGCAAAGGGCCGCGCCAGCAATGCCGCCACAAGCGCACCCAGCGCGCCCAGAGGCCCCAT
>DEIC01000087.1:28578-33371 GCA_002352285.1 Alphaproteobacteria bacterium UBA2784
GCCAGATCGTCCTTGCTGATCACGGGCAGATCGTTGCCGTTCATGGCGCGGCATCCTCGGCGGGAACGCGCGCCGTTTCCGCCGGTTCATGCAGCATACGGACGAAAATCTCGCACCCGCCGCGATAGCCAAGCCCGCGCAGCCGCGCGTTGATTTCAGATTTCAGGCGCTCGGCAACCTGGTCAGCCTCAAGCCGGTGAACAGCGGGCAGAACCACGGCGAAGGGCCGGTCGCGCCGCTCGGTCGCAAAAGCGATATCGGTATCGCGGAAGGCGCGCGACAGCGCATCGGCCACCGCCTGCGCCTTGTCCACCTCCTGCTGCGAGCCCGGCAGCACGCCGGCGATCTCGATCTCGGCAAGACCCAGTCCCATGTTCTGGCGCCTGGCCAGCGCTTGCATGAAGGGAAGAAAGCGCTTGAGCACGAATGACGACATCACCGCGCCGCCCGCACCCACAGAGCTGCGCTCCGAGTTGCGTGCGAACGCCTCGGCGCGCGAAAACGCATGACCGATCCAGTCACACAGGATGCGGAAGTTCTGGATCGCCGAGAAGTTGAGTTCAAGAAACCCCAGCTGCTCNNAGCCGCGTATAGGTGTCAGCCCCGCTCCAGCCTTCGTTGAAGCTCGCTTCAAGAATGCCATTGTTGAGGAAGAAGATTGAAAACTTGGCGGGGCTCATCACCGCGCGCACGAGTTCTGCAATGCCAAGCAGCACATCGCCTGGCGTCAGGCCCTCCACGGCGCGCGCACCACGATAGAGATTGATGACGGTGCGGATCTGGCCTGCAATGCGCTCTTCCAGCGCCTGATTGGCGGCAGCAAAGCGGCGTGCCGTGTCTTCGGCGGCAAGCCTGCGGGCGCTTTCCTGCTCCATGCGCAGTTCAAGTTCGGCAATGCGGTTTCGCTTGCGCTGGGTGAGTTCGCCAATGACAAGTGCCGACGAAAGCCAGAGCGCAGGCAGAAGCGCTACGCGCGCGAGCCACGCATAAAGGTCTTCGCTCAATGGCTGCGGCGGCAGGTTGCCCACAAGTAATGCGATGGACGAGACGATGGCCGCCGCCAGCCCTTCTGCCGTGCCGTATTGGGCAGCGATGAGGACAACGACCAGCCAGAACGGATGAAATGTCTCGCCGCGAAACCGTGTGCCGTCAAAAAAGATGAGATCGACAATGAGGATGACAAGGATCCCCGCCATCATCTCGAACAGGGCCGATGTCGAAAGCCCATAGAGTCTGGGTGCGCGCGTCAGCACGCCCGCAAAGCGCAGTGGTGACGGGGGCCGCTCACTCATTGCCGGGTGGCGCAAAGCGCCAGGTCAGGCTTGCGCCCGCGCGCGTTACGGCGCCTTCCTCGCCTGAGCGGCCCGAGACTGCGGAATGGCTGGCTGAAAGCGTCAGATCAACATTGTCGCCGGGCGACCAGGTAAGCGCGAGGCCGCCGAACGGTCCGTTGCTGCCAAAGCGGTCATAGGCAAATCCGGCATAAGCGTCCGCACGCAAGCCCGGCGCAAGCAGGGTGCCGAGCGAGAGATCAAGCGCGTGCGTCTCGCTGTCATCAATGTCGATCGGATAATAGGGCTGCAGAAACCCGTCCAGCCGCGTTTCGCGCGCAATCAGATAGTCACCGTCAACGCCATAGCCGAGCGAAACTTCCGTCTCGCGCCCCGCGCGCCAGGTTTTGCGCAGACCCGCGCTGAAGCCCCAGGTGCGGGCCACATCATCTTCGCCGTCAATGCCATAGCGGGCGATGCGCAAACCCGCATGCGCCGAAAGCGAGGGCGTGATCTGGCGTGCATAGGTCAGCGATGCGCCATCGCGCACGCCATTAAAGCGGATGCCGGAGGTCGTCTCCCACCACGGCTCGCGCCATGTCGCGCGCAGCTCAACCTCGTCATCGGGCGTGCGGCGCAGAAGGGCGGCAACCGCACCCACTTCCGATCCGCCTTCGCCGCCGATCTGGCCCGTGGCACCGGCGCGCACCTCAAAGCCATCGCGCGCATAGACAAGAGAGACCTCGCCGCGCTGGCGCGTGTCGTCATAAGGCTGAAGGCTGCCATCCACCGGCGCCTGAACCTCATAATCTTCGACAATGCGGTTTTCGCCGGAAATGGCAATCGAAACGCCACCACCCAGATGGATGCGGCCCTCGACATCGGATTGCACCTGCGTGTCGGCATCCTCGACGAATTGCCAATCGGTGCCGCCGCGGATGAATGACCCGATATCGCGCAGCGCCTGCGCCCGCGCCGCGCGCAGCGAGGCATCATCGGGCGAAAGCGCGATGGCGGCATCATAGTGCGACAGCGCATCCGCCGGATTGCCCGCGCGCATTTCTGCGTCGCCCGCTGCCCGGCGCAAAGCCGCATCGCGCGGATGCACATCAATCAGTCGGCCAAAGGCTGCGCGCGCCGCACCGGCTTCGCCGGCCTCCGAAAGAAGCCGCGCCTTCTGGACTTCAACCGGATCAGCGCTCACGCCGCCACCCTCGGGCGCAGTCACCGCACTGCCGGTTGCAAGCGTCAGCACAAAGCCGCTGCCATCGGCCACTGCCTTGAATGTTACCGGGCGCGATGCGCGCACAACCGCGCTGTCATAGCCCGAGAAAGAAAATGCGATCCATTGTGGATAGGAGGTCTCAAGCGCCGAGAAGACGCCGTCAGGAACGGGCGCCGAAAATTTCAGCGCGATCTCGTTCTGCGCTTCGTTGATGGCGGCATTGGCAAGCGGCAGGTTTTCAAACCGGATCTCGATGCGCCCCTCTTGCTCCTGCGCCGTAAAGGGCGCGGCAAGCGCATCGCGCGCGAACAGCGCGAGCGAAAGAAGCGCCGCGCCCGCTGCGTAATGCCATCTGCGCTGGAAAGAACGCGCCATGCCGCCCATCGCCATTCGTGCCCGGCCAATGTCCGGGCAGCACTCGGACGGCGAGGGGATGCCCCCGCCTTGGCGCCAGCATGGTTCCCAAATAGTTAACAGCACCTTTCCAAGGCGCTTTATCCTTGCCCCTCAAGGATTTGAGAGGCGAGACCCAGCGCCCCGGCGTCGATCAGTGCACCGCCAATCTCGGCGCGAATCCCCCGTTCACCCGGATGCGCGGCAAGAAGGCGGTCAATGGCAGGCCGCGCCTCGTCGATCCGGCCCAGCCGGATCAGGCAAAGCGCGGTGATGCGCAGTGCCGGTTTGGCATTGGCTGGCGCCGAAGCCGCGCCCGCAAGTGCGCGCTCGTAATGACTGCGCGCATCGCGCTTGCGGTTGAGCGCATAGAGCGCCTCCGCCGTCAGGAAGTCGGCGGTGTAGGATCTGCCGCCTGCGCGCGCAAAGGCTTCCAGCATCGCCAGCGCATCGCGCGGGCGCGCCAACGCAAGTGCAGATGACGCAGCGCCTTCGTATGCTGCAACCTCGCCCTTCTCGCCTGCCGCGCGGAAAAGGGCATAGGCATCGCTCTGCGCCGACGCGGCCTCCGCGTCGCGCGCCATGGCCAGAAGCGCCTTGCCATCGGCCTCATGCGCCAGGGCCAGCCGGGTAAGCGGGGCAAACCCGCCTGCATCCTTTTGAGCAGCAAGCGCTGCCGTCATCACCAGCACAAATCCGCGGTCATAGGCGTCACCCATCATGGCGCGCGCTGTACGCATTGCGTCTGCAGGCGCGCCGGCATTGACCACATGCATCAGCCATTGNNCCGCTTTCTTCCGCCAGCACATAGAAGATTGCTTCAGCCTCTTCACGCGCGCCTGCCTCGAGCAGAATGAAGGCCAAAGCCCGCCGCCGCTCGGCAGTAACGCCGGATGCCTGCGCAATGTCGCGTGCATAGGCGATCAGACGATCACGATTGCCCGTTGCCTTCAGCGCCTCAAGGAAAGCGGCATCCCAGTCTCCGCCCCGCGCGCGGGCGCGCGCTTCAAGCCCGGGCAGGGCCGCGTCAAA
The DNA here is from genome assembly GCA_002352285.1 of Alphaproteobacteria bacterium UBA2784. Classification (GTDB taxonomy): domain Bacteria; phylum Pseudomonadota; class Alphaproteobacteria; order Micropepsales; family Micropepsaceae; genus UBA2784. The sequence continues at coordinate 32,500 of DEIC01000087.1, forward strand.
GGCCTTCAACTCGATCAGCACGTAAAGAAAGCCGTCGGCGGCGGGCCCGTCCGGCATCTGCGGCATCACGCGCGCGACATAGGCAATCAGCGCATCGCGACGATCAAGCTTGCGCAGCGCATCAACATAGGACGGCCCGTCGCGCACCGGATCGGCAAGGGCCGCCGCCTCAAGCCATGGCAGCGCACGCTCAGGGTCAATGNNGATTGCAGCAGGCGGCGATAAAGATGTTCCTGCAGTGCTTCGCGTTCGCCGAGCGCGCGCAGCGCGGCAAGCCACGCCTCTTCAACATCCTCGCGAGTCAGATCCATGCCGGTCAGAAGCTCAAGCGCCTCCTGTCCGCGCCCCGACACCGCATAGGCGCGGGCCAGCATCACATTCGCTGCCGAGCCGGGGCGGAGTTGCGAGAAGCGTTCTGCAGCTTCCAGCGCAAGCCTGTTCTGATCAAGACGCGCCGCCGCGATGATGAGCGGCGGCAGATCATCGGCGGCCATTGCCGCCACCATGTTGCGCAGCGGCGCCAAGGCGCTAAGCGCCTTCTCCCGTTCGCCCAGATCAAGGTGGAGTTGCACCAGATCAAGCCGCTCGGGCGCGCTGGGGTCTGAAAGTGCGGCACTCGCCCGCGCCATGCGCGACGCACCGCTGCGATCGCCAGCCGCCAGCATCAGTCTTCCTGCCAAGGCGGGCTCGAGCGTTGTGCTTTCGCCATATTGCCCCAGCACAGTCCTGGCGAAATCCGCGCGCGAGAGAATTTGCGCCTGCCCCGCAAGGCCACCCTTCACCCAGCGAGGCAGGGCAGGAAAGGGAGCCTCCTCGGCAACGGCGAAGGCCTCATCCATTTGCCCCCGCCGCATCGCCAGATCGATCAGAAG
>DEIC01000087.1:33408-34987 GCA_002352285.1 Alphaproteobacteria bacterium UBA2784
CGCGCACGCTCCCACCAATGGCGGCCAAGAGCCAGCGCAAGGTCGGGGCGATTGGCGTCAAGCGCCAGCGCGATAAAGAAGTTGACGAAGGTGAGGCTGATCTCGTCTGGATAGCGCCGCGCCGCGTTGTAGAGCAGCGTCAGCGCCTTTTCGTGCGCGCCTTCCTGCGCAAACTGGCGCGCCGCAGCGACGTGTTCATCAAAGTTTGCAGCGCCGCTTTCGCACAGAATGGCAAGGGTGCGGGCGCGCGCCCGCGCATCGCCTGTAAAGTCCTGCAGGGCGGCAAGGCGGCGCAGGATTTCCGCATCCGCATCCTCACGCGCAATGCCGAGAAGAACGGTAATGGCTTCCTTGGGGCGCTGTGAATCGACATGGATATGCGCCAGCCGCACCCGCATCTCAAGATCATAGCCTTCTTGCGACAGATAGGTCTCAAGAATGGATGCCGCCTTGTCGAGCTCACTGATGCGCAGATAAAGGTCTGAAAGCCGCACCGCCACTTCGCGGCTGTGATTGCCCTCCGCCCAGCGCTGTTCAAAGGCGGCAAGCGCCTCACGCACATTTTCATCACGGAACTTCATCTCGGCAAGCTCAAGCCCGCCGGGCACCAGCAGCACGCCGGCTGCCGCCCCGCTAAGGCCAAGCACAAGCCCGATGACGAGGCCGCGTTTCATCCGCCGCCCTCACGCACCAGCATCACCTGCACATCACCCATTGCCATCGCGGCGGGCAGTGAGAAGGCAAGCTCGCCCTCATCCGTGGCAATGGCCCGCATCAACTCCTGGCCATTGGCGCTGATCATCCATGCCGAGCCCGGCGCCACCTGAAAAATCATGTCGCCCGCGCCAAACCCGTTGGCGGTAAAGGTGACGCGCGCAGCACTCACGGCCATGCCGCGCGCAGGCCAGCGTGATTCAACCAGCATGGGAAGGCCAGCGTCGCCCCTGGTGAGCACGATGACCGGCCGCTCCACCACAGGGTCCAGCGCAACATAAAGCGAGCCCTGAAAATGTACTGCGCCCATCACGCCGCTGGAGCGCGCAAGATCAGGAAGCAGCTCCACAGCGTCATCAAAGCGGATCGTGTTGAGTGCGCCCCGGTCTTCGATGGCCCAGCCGTCGCCCTCGCGGATGACCCGCGCCGTGTAGAATCCGTTGCCGATTTCAGCGTAGTGCGATGTGGTAACCGGCGTGATCGCCTCACCGCGCGCATAGTCCAGATTGCGCCGCAGCGCGCTCAAGCCCTCTTCGCGCTCGCCCGAGTACATGTGGTAATAGATGTTGATCGGTTTGACCCGGATCGGGCTTTCCGTATTGCGCAGTGAGGTTTCTAGAAAGCGGAAGCCGAAGAAACGCCCGCGCCAAAGGTCCGTATAAAGATTTTCATTGGCTTGCGAGGAATAGATCTGGCGTTCAGCGCCCACCTGGCGGCCAACGGGCGATACGGCGGTATAAGACGGCCAGTCTCCGTCAAAGCGCGTATCGCCGCCATTGATGTTGAGAAAGCCGCGCTCGCGCACCAGCCGCAGAACTTCCTCGCCCGGCGAGGTGTCGCCGGACCACTGGATCAGGCGGCCCGC
>DEIC01000079.1 GCA_002352285.1 Alphaproteobacteria bacterium UBA2784
ACCCGGCTTCTCGCCCATGTGCGCAGCCGCTCAAGCAGCGATGCTCCCAGGCGGGTGAAGCGTGGCTGAGGCCCATGGGGTGGAGGGGCCGCTGACCCCGGAGGGCTTTGCCGGAATCCTCCCTGTTTCACGTGAAACGCTGGCGCGGCTTTCTCTCTTTGTGGAGCTTTTGCGGGCGAAAAACGAGGTCATGAACCTTGTCAGCCCCGCCAGCCTTGGCGATGTCTGGCGGCGGCATATCCTCGACAGCGCACAGGTTTATCCCCTGATCCCGAAGAGCGCGCGCAACCTCTGCGATGTGGGGTCCGGCGGCGGATTTCCGGGCCTTGTGCTTGCCGCCATGGCAGTTGAGCGGGGAGATATCCACGTAACTCTCATTGAGAGCATCGGGAAGAAATGTGAATTCCTGCGCGAGGCGGCATCAGCGATGGGGCTTGCCGAACGAGTGAGGGTCGCCCATGGCCGCGCCGAGGATCAGCCCAAGGCCGCGTTCGACGTGATGACGGCGCGGGCGGTCGCGCCGGTTGAAATGCTTCTGGGCTATGGCGCGCATCTGGTGCGCAAGGGTGGATGCGTCCTTCTGCTTAAGGGGGCGAAGGCGCAAGACGAATTGACCGCAGCCCGGCGATCATGGAAAATGAGCGTTACTTCCGTTGCGAGTCTGTCTGACCCCTCTGGAACCCTCTTGATCGTCAAGGATTTTTCCCGTGTCACCCGAAATGACGGGCGAGCGAAGAAGTGACACCCCAGCACCGCGTGTGCTGGTGATGGCCAATCAAAAGGGCGGCGTCGGCAAGACCACGACCGCGATCAATCTGGCGACGGCTTTGGCCGCGGTGGGTGAGCGCGTGCTCATCATCGACATCGACCCGCAGGGCAATGCCTCAACCGGCCTTGGCATCGCGCGCACCGAACGCCAGACGACGATCTATGACGTTTTGATCGGCACTGCACGGCTTTCGGATGTGGTGATTGCGACCAAGATACCGGGCGTCGCCGTGGTGCCCTCGACGCCGGATCTGGCGGGCGCAGACCTTGAGCTTCTCTCGGCGCCGCGGCGCAATTTCCGTCTGCGCGACGCGCTGACCGGATTTGCTGCGGAGCGCGGAAAGGGCGCAGGCGCCGAGGGTTATACCTATGTGCTGATCGACTGCCCGCCCTCGCTTTCGGTTCTGACCATGAATGCGCTGGCGGCGGCTGACGGGCTGATCGTGCCGCTGCAATGCGAGTTTTTTGCGCTGGAGGGGCTGTCGCATCTTCTGCGCACGGTGGAGCTGGTGCGCGGCAGCCTCAATCCGAAGCTGGAAATTCTGGGCATCGTGCTCACCATGTTCGACAAGAGGAACAATCTGTCGGATCAGGTGGCTGCTGACGTGCGCCAGCATTTTGGCGACAAGGTCTATCGCACGGTGATCCCGCGCAATGTGCGGCTGTCAGAGGCGCCAAGTCATGGCCTGCCGGCCATTCTCTACGATCACAAATGCCCCGGCTCGCAGGCCTATATTGCGCTGGCCACCGAGATCATCCAGCGGGAGCGGGCGCTGAAGGCGGCATGATTCACGTGAAACAGCCGCCAGAGGCTGTTGGACAAAACCAGAGCACACTCTGATTTTGTCATTTATAACAATGTGTTAGACAATCCCGTGAAAACGGGAGGTTGGGGACGAAAATGGCAAGGCTGGGACGCGGGTTAACGGCACTTCTGGGCGAGGCGGAAGCCCCTCTTACGGGCGACGCTGCCCAGGGGGTGAAGACCATCCCCATTGAGGCGATCAGCGCCAATCCCAATCAGCCGCGCCAGAGCTTTGGCGAGACCGAACTCGAGGAGCTGTCGCGCTCGATTGCCGAGAAGGGCATTTTGCAGCCGATCGTGGTGCGCCCGTTGCCGGGCTCAGCCAGCGGGCAACGCTATCAGATCGTCGCGGGTGAGCGGCGCTGGCGCGCGGCGCAGAAGGCGCGGCTCCATGCGGTGCCCGTCATCGTCAAGGAATTGTCGGACGCCGAGACGCTGGAAATCGCGCTCATCGAAAACGTGCAGCGCGCCGATCTGAATGCGGTGGAAGAGGCGCAGGGCTATCAGTCGCTGATGGACGAGTTCCGCTATACGCAGGAGGAGCTTGCCGAGCATATCGGCAAGAGCCGCAGCCACATCGCCAATACGCTGCGCCTGATGCAGTTGCCCGAAGCCGTGCGCGCGATGTTGCGCGACGGGCGGCTGACGGCGGGCCATGCGCGCACGCTGGTGACGGCGCGCGATCCGCTCAAGCTTGCGCGCGAGATCGTGCAGCGGGGCTTGTCCGTGCGCGCAGCCGAAGCGCTGGCGCGCCGCGATGCGGGCAAGAGCAAGAAGGCGAAAGCGCGCAAGGGTGCGTCCGTCGTTGAGAAGGACGCTGATACGCGCGCGCTGGAGCAGTCGATTGCCGATGCGCTGGGCCTTGCCGCCGAGATCCATGACCGGGGCGATGCCGGCGGCACCGTGACGGTGACTTACAAGACACTCGAACAGCTTGACGAGATCGTTCGCAGGCTGACGGAGTGAGGGGGTGGAAGTGTTCTCCTCTCCCCTCCGGGGAGAGGACGCGAGCGCTTGCGAGCGGGTGAGGGGCCCCTTCCTTCATTCACAGGGCCGAGACCCCCTCACGGAATTTGCGAAGGCAAATTCCTGCTCTCCCCAAGGGGAGAGCGAAGTCAAGGATAAGATGTTCCATCCGCATACGGATGATCTCGGCGTCAGANNCGGCACGCGTGACTGCGCCGCCAATGCTGAAATGCGCACCGGACCGAGCGCCATCGCCCCCGCATGGCTCTGGCTTGCAAAGGCCAGTGAGAGCAACACCGTATCAGCGCCATAACGTGCGGCTGCGATCAGGCCCTTTGGCCCATGCGCTGCCATGGTGCAGAAGCCGTCGGGGCGCGCAGCGCGAAAGGAAAGGATGCGGTGGGCGAGCGCTTCCGGCGCATGAAAGCCATCGGCGCGCGACGCAATCGCTACATCCACATCGCGCGCCACCAGCACACATACATGGCGCGGGCGGGCGATACGGATGGTCGCCTGCGCCAGCGCCAGACGTTTTTCGCGCGACAACTCATAGTGCCGGAAAATGATGACACTGCCGGGCGGCAGGTTTGCAGCCAGCCACGGCGGGTCCCGCCCACGCGCAGGATCGGTGGGTGCAAAGAGGCGCGGCAATCGCCCCTGAGACGCATTCAGCTGCCGCCAAGCCATTTCCACTTGCCCCGAAATTGATTATCTCTCGATAGCATGACGCACGGAATTTGCGATGGCCTCTGAAGCAAACCTGACGGCAATGGATGGTCCGGCCCGGCGCCTTTCCGGCGTGCAGGCGGCGATCGCCAAGGCGGCCCGTCATGCCGGGCGCAATCCGCAGGATGTTACGCTGATTGCCGTCTCGAAAACGCATGGGGCAGAGATGATCCGCCCCGTGATTGCTGCCGGGCAGCGCCATTTTGGCGAGAACCGCGTGCAGGAGGCGCAGGCCAAATGGCCCGCGTTGAAGGCGCAGGCGCCGGATGTGGTGCTGCACCTGATCGGTGCGCTGCAGTCGAACAAGGCGGAAGATGCCGTGCGCCTGTTCGACGTCATCCACGCGCTGGACCGCGAGAAGCTGGCGGCTGCGCTTTCAGCTGCAATCAAAAAACTGGGCCGCACGCCGCAGCTTTTTGTGCAGGTCAATACCGGCGAAGAGCCGCAGAAGGCCGGTATTGCTCCAAATGAGGCGGTTGCGTTTGTGACAAGCTGCCGTGAGGTGCATGGGCTTTCCATCTCCGGCCTCATGTGCATTCCGCCCGAGGATGAAGAGCCTGCGATGCACTTTGCACTGCTGGCCAAACTTGCCGGACAGGCCGGTGTTGCGGGGCTGTCGATGGGCATGTCGGGTGATTTTGAGACAGCCATTGCACTGGGTGCAACCCATGTGCGGGTGGGCACGGCGATCTTTGGCGCGAGGGGAAAAGTTGCTGAAAGGTGAAGGCGCTTGCGCGTGTAATTGACGCCGCCTTAACGCGCGTGCGGCACAGTGGCGGGGTCACAATCTGTCTCCGCCGCAAGCTTCAGAAATGTCGGCCTTCTCGCTCGATGATGACAGCCCGTCTGCGCTGCTGACGCTTCGCGTCAATGCGGCGCTCAAGCCATATCTTCGCGTCTTCGCGGGCGCGTTCACAGGTCTCTATGTGGTTCTTGCGGTGCTGCACTTCGTGGCGACGCCGCCAGACATTGCCCTTGTCATGGCGCCACTGGCCGCCCTGACAGCGCTCGCTGGTGCGGTCATCATGGTGATGCTGCGGCGGCGCCAGCCACCCCGCTTCATCGAGGATCATCTCCTGTCGCTCACCGGCTCAGCGCTGATGGTCAACTCAGCTGTCCATCTTCTGGTGTCGCAAGACATGGTGCAATCCACCAATCTTGCGATCACGGTCGTGGTCCTGGGATTGTTCCTGTTCCGCTGGCGCGCGTTCATTGCGCTGACCGCAGCCTGTATTTCGGCTTTCGGGGTCACAGCGGCGCTTACGGCTCATCCGCTGACCTTCCACTTCGCGATCCACCTTGGCGAAGCGGTGCTGGCGGCGGTGCTCACTTTTGTCCTCAAGCGGCGCATTTCACTTTCGCAGATCGTGGCCGATGACGGCATGCGCCGGGCACTGGCCCGGGCTGAACAGCTGTCACGGGAACGCGAACATCACATGCATGCGGCGCTGGAGGCGGCCTCCGCCAAGACGCGGTTCCTGGCGACGATGAGCCACGAGCTGCGCACACCACTCAACGCCGTGATCGGCTTTTCGCACTTCCTCAAGGATGATGCCTGGATCGCCGAAAACCCTGACAAGGCAGCCGAGTATGCCCGTGACATCAGCGGCTCGGGTGAGTATCTGCTTGGCCTGATCAATGACATCCTCGACTATGCCAAGGCTGCCGAAGGCAAGACCACGCTGCAGCGCGCGGAGATCGATGCGCGCGAGCTGGCGCAAGTTGCGCTTTCATCGATCCGCCCGCTGGCAGCGGAAAAGGAAATTGTGCTGGCGACGGATGGCCTTGATACGCTTCCCCCGCTTTACGGTGACGAGATCAAGCTGAAGCAGGTGTTCGTCAACCTGCTGTCGAATGCGGTCAAGTTCACCCCGCCTGGCGGTGCTGTGACGTTTTCCGGAATTGCTCGGGATGGCGGCGTCAGCTTTTCAGTTGCCGACACCGGCATCGGCATCGCCGCCGAAGATCTGGCGCGCGTCTTCGAGCCCTTTGTTCAGGCGGATTCCACCCTGTCGCGCGTTCACTCCGGAACGGGGCTTGGCCTCCCGCTGGTCAAGGCAATCACGGAATTGCATGGCGGGCGTGTCGCCCTGGACAGCGAACCGGGCAAGGGGACGATTGTCAGCCTGCACTTTCCGGAAGGCCTCCTGGCGGCCAACCGCGCGGCAGCGTGATCGGGACATAGCCATCTCTTCATCCTGCGGCCTTGCTTTCGCCATGGCCGGTTTCTAAGCATGGGTGCATGAAACGCGTTTTCCCCCGGTTCCGTGCGGCTGCCGCTTTTGTTGCGGCGCTTTTCCTTTTGCCAGCGCAGGCGGGGGCCGCGCCCACGCTCAACGATAACGAGCGTGCGGCGCTGACGCAGGTGTCGCAATGGCTCAATTCCATCAAGACGATGAGCGGCGAGTTCACGCAAGTGAGCTCAGACGGCGGCACGTCGGAAGGCACCTTCTACCTGAAAAAGCCCGGGCGGCTGCGCTTTGAATATCTGCCGCCCACGCCGCTATTGGTTGTCGCTGACGGCTACGTGATTGCGGTTGAAGACACCAAACTTGAAACGCAGGACCGCTATCCGCTGGTCGAGTCACCGCTTTNNATTACCGCGCGCGCCGACGAGGAAGAGCTGCGCGGCACGGTCACGTTTGTTTTCTCGATGCCGGAAATTTCGCTGCGTTACTGGGTGGTGAGCGATCCGCAGGGCCTTGAAGTCACTGTCATTCTGGCCGGGGTCAAAAGCGGGGTTACGCTTTCCGACAGCCTTTTTGAAATCCGCGATCCTGGCGAAGACGGCCCGGAACGCTGACATTCCAATAAGTTAGGTATCTTTTTCCGGGGGGAAGACAGGCCCCCGCCCGCCCCCTTATGATGGAAGCGTGCTGACGCACCCCCCGATTTGACCCTTCCTACAGAGGCTTGCCATGCCGCGACCGCTTGTCGGCATACCGTGTGATTTCCGCATGCTTGGTCCCCACCCGTTTCATGCGGTAGGCGAAAAATACATCACGTGCGTCGAGCGCGGCGCCAAT
>DEIC01000035.1 GCA_002352285.1 Alphaproteobacteria bacterium UBA2784
TTCAAGCTGCTGATCGAGCGTGGCATAGGGGGCGGCATCCAGCGCCTGCTTGATGCGCTGGGTTGCGCGCTTCGGCCCCTTGGCAAGGCGCGCCGCCATCGCCCTGGCCTCATCCATCAGTTTCTCGTCCTCATGGACGGAAAGAATGAGCCCCCATTGCGCGGCCATGTCGGCCGAGAGCTTGTCGCCCAGAAGGGCAAGCGCCCGCGCCCGCGCCCTTCCCACCAGATTGGGCAGATACCAGGTGCAGCCCATGTCAGGCACAAGGCCAAGCCGTGGCCCGAACACCTGCACGAAAGATGCAGAGCGTGCCGCCAGAACAATGTCGCCCGAAAGCGCCAGCCCCACGCCGCCGCCCGCCGCTATGCCGTTCACGGCGCAAACAATCGGCTTGGGGAAGTGGTGCAGGTCACGCACCAGCGGGTTATAGGCAATCTCCATGGAGCGCGAGACGCCCTCGCCGACGCTGCGCTTCACGCCATCATCAAATCCGGCATTGGCAAGATCAGCGCCCGCGCAAAAGCCGCGCCCGGCGCCCGTCAGGATCACGGCGCGAATGGCATCGTCCAGCCGCACGTCTTTCAGGGCGGCGCGCAACGCGTCAATCAGCGTCTTGTTGAGGCTGTTGAGCGACTTCGGGCGGTTGAGGGTGATGGTGGCAACTGCGCCGTCGCGCGTTGTCAGAACTGTATCGGTTTCCATGGGGGGCAGGCCTCTTGTGATGGCGGATGTGCCACCATAGAAGCTGGTGACCCCAAGAAAAAGGGCGCAGCCTGGCGGCGGCGCCCCTTGTCTCTTCGTCGTGACCTTGCGTCAGGCTGCGGACTTGCGGGCACGTGCCTGCGCGGCATGTTCGCCGGATGCAGCCACATCGACTTCGTTTTCGGCGATCACGCGGTTGCGGCCCGCATGCTTGGCGGCATAGAGGCAGGCATCAGCGCGATGCAGGATCGTTTCAGATGTATCGCCCGGCGCAAACTGCGCCGCGCCAATGGAGACCGTGATCGTGCCGAGCGTCTCGCCGGTTGAGCGCTTCATCACTTTCTTCGACTGCACGGCACCACGGATCTGTTCAGCCAGCGTTTTCGCATTGGCGAGCGACGTCTGGGGCAGGATGACGACAAATTCTTCACCGCCATAACGTGCGGCTGTGTCGCGACCCTTGACCTGTTCCTTGAAACAGTGCGCCACCAGCTTGAGCACCTGATCGCCGGTCTGATGGCCCCACGTGTCATTGAACTTCTTGAAGAAGTCGATGTCGCCGATCAGAAGGCTCAACGGCGTGCCTTCGGCAGTGGCGCCTTCAATTGCCTCACGCAGGCGATCATCAAAACACTTGCGGTTGGCAAGGCCGGTCAGCTGATCGGTCAGCGACTCCTTGCGGATCGTCTCCATGCGGCCGCGCAGTGACTGCACTTCACCGCTGGCCGCTTTCAGCTCGGCTTCCAGATGTTGCGTGCGCGCCTGCATGGCGCGCGTTGCCTGGGCAAGATGGCCCACAAGCATCTGCACGGTGCCTTGCTCAAGCCCCTTGTCGATCTGGCCGGTCGCAACATCAAGGGCGCGGCCATAGGATTTGGTGTGCTCGCCCGCCTGCGCAATCTGGGTCAGGATGGCGTCGGCATGCGATCCNNGCAATGTGAGTGAAGAAAATCTCGTAGTGCGCCGGCGTCGGCGCGACTTCGCACTTGGCCATCGCCGTAAGGGCAAGGCTGGCAAAGGCCGATGACTGCTCGCGGTCAGGCAAATGGGACATGCAACAAAGACTCCGGCGGCCGCACTCCCCCCATGGGTCGCGGCGTCAGTTTCAGTGCCGATGGTGGACCGCAAACCGAAAACAGCCGGTAAACGGCGCTGTCAGACCCGCCTCAGCGGTTTGCCGATTGACTGACAGGGCGCGCCCATTAAGTCTTGGGTTCAGCCATTGCCACAAACCCCGGAAAATTCCGGGAAATACCCGGGTGAGGAATTGCCATGAGCCTTGCAGAAAACTTGAGCGGCCCCGCTGGCGGCAACGCCGTTGCGGACTCGATCCGCGCCATTCTCGACAAGCAGCGCAAGGCGCATATCAAGGAGGGGCCGGTTCCCGTTGCCCGCCGCATCGACTGGCTGAACCGCTCGATCGATCTTCTGGTGAACTACAAGCAGCAGATCGTGGATGCGCTGGTTGCCGACTTCGGCCACCGTTCGCCGGATCAGACGGTTTTCACCGATGTGGCCGATGCGCTGGAAAGCCTCAAGCACGCGCGCAAGCATCTGCCCACCTGGATCAACAGCTCAAGCCGCAAGGTGACGTTTCCGCTGGGCCTGTTCGGGGCGCGCGCCCGCGTCGACTATCAGGCCAAGGGCGTGATCGGCGTCATCAGCCCGTGGAATTTTCCGATCAATCTGACATTCAAGCCGATGGCCGGCATTTTTGCGGCGGGCAATCGCGTGATGATCAAGCCGTCAGAATACACACCCGCCACGTCAGAGCTGATGGCCCGCATGATCCGCGAGGCCTATGACGAAACCGAAGCCGCCGTGATTACCGGCGGCCCGGCTGTGGGCGAAGCCTTCAGCCGCATGCCATTTGATCATCTCGTGTTTACCGGTGCGACCTCGATTGCCCGTCACGTGATGCGCGCAGCGGCCGAAAATCTTGTGCCGCTGACACTTGAGCTTGGCGGCAAGTCACCTGTCATCATCGGTAAGGGCGCCGACATCAAGACGGCAGCCTCGCGCATCATGTTCGGCAAGACGCTCAACGCCGGCCAGATCTGCCTTGCGCCGGATTACGTGATGGTGCCCGAGGGCAAGACAGATGCATTTGTTACGGCGGCTACCAACGCTGTGAAGAAAATGTATCCGACGCTGAAGGATAATCCCGACTACACGTCAATCGTAAACCAGCGCCACTTCGACCGCCTGCAGGGTTATCTGGAGGACGCGAAGAAGAAGGGCGCCAAGCTCGTCGAACTCAATCCCGCCAAGGAAGACTTCCGCCAGCAGCCTTATCACAAAATTCCGCCGACCCTGATCCTTGAGGCGACGGACGATATGAAGGTGATGCAGGATGAAATCTTCGGCCCGCTGCTTCCTGTCCGCACCTACAAGGCGGTCGATGACGCCATCGGCTATGTGAACGATCACGACCGTCCGCTGGGCCTCTATTATTTCGGCAATGACAAGGCAGAGGAGGAGCGCGTGCTCACGCGCACGACGTCGGGCGGTGTCACAGTCAATGACGTCATCATGCATGTGGCGATGGAGGATCTGCCCTTTGGCGGGATCGGCCCCTCGGGCATGGGCTCATATCACGGCTTTGACGGGTTCCTTGCCTTCAGCCATGCCAAGGCGGTCTATCGCCAGGTGCGCATGGACCTGACAGCAATGCTGCGCCCGCCCTATGGCGAGAAGTTCCGCAAGCTGATCGGCGGCCGCGTCACGCGTTGAGATAAGGGAAGGGCGCTCGGCCTGGCCGCGGCGCCCTTTTCCGTGCCCCTTGCATCTATGTGCAAAGTCATATAGAGGTATTGGACGATACACATAGATGGGGCGTGGCCCGCTTATGTCGCTGGAGCACATTCTGCTGGGCGTTCTCGGCAAGCCGCAGTCAGGCTATGACCTGAAGCAGTGGTTTGATGACGTCTTTGCGTTCTTCTGGAACGCCGACCAAAGCCAGATCTACCGCACCATGGCGCGGCTGGAGGGCGAGGGGCACGTCACATCCCGCCATGCTGCTTCTGCCATCGGGCCCGCAAAACGGGTCTATCGCGCCACCGCCAAGGGCAAGGCGGAGTTGCGTCGCTGGCTGAAAGAGGGGCCCGTTTCCCCAAGCCAGCGCAGCGCCATCTACGCGCAGCTGATTTTCCTCGCCCAATTGCCGGATCGCGAAGCGCGCATCTTTCTTCAACGCTTTGCGGAACAGGCGGTCCGCGCTGTCGCTGCACTGGAAAAGATCATGGCGGAAGATGATCTGAAGCCGGTGCCGCAAGACGCAGCGTTGAAACGCGAGGCCTTTTTCAATCGCGCGTCGCTTGGCCTTGGCATTGCGCGTGCCAAAGCCGCATCGGCCTTTGCGCAGGAATTGCTGGCGGCGCACCAAACCGCCTTCCCGGAACAGGAGGATGAAGACCATGGACATGCTGCATGAAGTCGCGCGCTGGTCGCACATTGCGATTGGCACGCTTGCCTTCGCATCACTGTGGACAGCTGGCTTTTCACGCAAGGGCAGCCCGGTGCATCGCCGCGCCGGCCGCATCTATGTGATCACCATGGGCTTCGTGCTGGCGACGGCCGCAGTGCTGACCGGCCATGCTTTTGTGAATGGGCAATGGATGGGCGGGATTTTCCTCGTCTATCTCCTTGTCATCACCGGCACGGCCCTTTGGATGGGCAGGCGCGCGCTGCGCTTCAAGGGCAATGCGGCAGGCTATGCCTCAGGCGCAATGCCGCTGATCGGCGTCCTCAACATTCTGGCGGCGGGCGGCGCGGTGGCCGTTGGCATCATGGCCGATCAGATGTTCATCGCAGGAATTTCCGCCATCGGTTTCCTGATCGGCTTTGGTGCACTGACCATGTGGCGCAAGCCGCCCGATCATCCACGCTTCTGGCTCAAGGAGCACATCGGCGGCATGATCGGCGCAGGCATTGCAACCCATGTGGCCTTTGCCAGCATCGGCCTGCGCCAGCTGTTCCCTGAAGCCGAAACGCATGTGCTGACAATCTGGCCGTGGGCCGCGCCGCTGATTATCGGCTTTGCGGCATCGGCGTATTTCGAGAACCGCTATGTGAAGCGGGGCGCGGCATTGCCTGTGGTGTGATTATAGGGCGGACAAACTTCCTCTCGCTCTCCCCTCGGGGTGAGCGGAGCGCAAGGAAATTTGCTCCTGCAAATTTCGTGAGGGAGCGGACCAGACGCAATGAGCAAGAAGGCCCCTCACCCGGATCGCATGAGCGATCCGACCTCTCCCCGCCAGAAGCGCGGGGCGAGGAAAGAGGAGTGAACTTAAGAAAACCTGTCCCTGATCGCTGCGCGCAACAGCGCGAGGCGAAGCGTCTGCCGCCGCATGAAACCGGAACGGGGAAAGGCACGCGGCCAGAGCGAGACCGCATGGGGAAGCGCGCCAACCTTCCCCGCAATGCGCTGCGCCAGCGCGCGGCCCGCCCAACTCATCAGCGCGACGCCATTGCCGTGACAGCCAAAGGCATAATGGACCGTGGCATCTTCCTTCAGGCTGCCGATGGCGGGAAGAAAATTTGAGGTCACGGCGATAAAGCCCCGCCAGAAATAGGCTGTCTGGTGCGCGCGTCTTGCGCCAAACACCTCCGCCAAGCCGGCTTCCAGCTTTCGCCGCATGCGCGTTCCCGCACGCGCCGTGCCGGTGGTGTCGCCGCGCCCGCCGAGCAGCAGCCGCCCATCCGTCATCTGCCGGAAGTACCACAGGAGATCGCGCGTATTGGACCCTGCCACGCGCGCAAGCCCCTCAGGCGGCACATCACCTTGCGCTGTCACTGCGATATTTGACTGAACGGGCAGCACGCGGCCGGTCAGGGCAGGGTGCAGATGTTCCGGCATGAAACCATTGCACGCGACGATCACCTGCCTGGCATGCAGCCGCCCGCCTGCCGTCGCCAGAACATGGCCGCCGCTTTCCCGCCGCCATGACAGAACCTCTGACCGCGCATGCAGAACCGCACCCGCTTCCAGCGCCTTGCCCGCCAGATGCCGCACATAGGCAAGCGGGTTCAGCGAAAAGCCGCGATGCAAGAGCAGGCCGCCATGCTGCGTTGCGTTCGCCTCATAGCCTGCTTCTGCAAGTTGTCCGGGCGCAATCCATGTCGAACCGACACCGCCCAGCGCGCGCAGCTCGTCGCCTTCGTTTGCAAGTTCCTTGATGCGTCGCGCTGCATGCGCAATCACCAGAATCCCGTCACCCTGCCTGGCAATGTGTGGCCCGCCATCGCGCGTCAGCCCATCGACAAGATCAATCGCCTCGCATTGCAACTTCACGAACCCGCGCGCCGCATCCTCGCCATGGCGGCGCGCAATGTCGCCAGGCGAAAGAAAGCTCGCACCCAGACACACAAACCCGCCATTGCGCCCCGAGGCGCCCCAGCCGATGGGGCCTGCTTCCAGAACGCGGCAACTGATTCCCGCCTCTGCCAGATGCAGGGCGGCTGAAAGCCCCGCATACCCGCCCCCGATAATGGCAATCTCGGTCTGCGTATCCCCGGCAAGCGGCGCAGGCTCATGCGGCAGGGATGGGGTTATCGCCTCCCAATAGCTCGGCTCGGCCCGGGAAAACTGATAACGGGCGCGGTCATACATGCCGCCATAGGCGATGGTTGTGCGCTCATGTGAACCCGTTTGGGGCATGGAGCAGACCTTATCCCGGAACGCTGTTATGGGCTTGACCTAGCTTGGGACTGGCTCTATGTCAGCCGCCTCTTTGGCCGGACCGGGTTGATGCCCGCCAGCCACCGCCCGCGGGGGCGTAGCTCAGTTGGTTAGAGTGCCGGCCTGTCACGCCGGAGGTCGCGGGTTCGAGCCCCGTCGCTCCCGCCATTTTCCTCTCCAAAAAATCACTGGATTCAGTCGGATAGGGTGCCGCGCTGCGATGCAACGTCGCGCTAGGCGATGCTCGAATCTTGGGCTATAGCGGGGGCACTTTTGCAGGGCCATCAGGGGGGCTTTGCAGGGCCGACAGGGGGTGGTGCGCCAAAGCGCACTTCCGTGTGCCAGTTCATGGAAGAGTTCCTCACAGATTATCTCGCCATCCTCGTCTTTCTGGGGATCGCTGGCGGCCTTGGCATTGTGCTCATCGTGCTGCCGATGGTGATCGCACCGTCAAAGCCCGACGCGGAAAAACTCTCGGCCTATGAGTGCGGTTTCAACGCATTCGATGACGCGCGCATGAAGTTTGATGTGCGCTTTTATCTCGTCTCGATCCTCTTCATCATTTTCGACCTTGAGGTTGCGTTCCTGTTTCCGTGGGCGATCACGCTGTCGGATACGGGCATGGCCGGTTTTGCCTCGATGATGGTGTTCCTGGGCGTGCTGACGGTCGGCTTCATCTATGAGTGGAAGAAGGGGGCGCTGGACTGGGAATGAGCACGAAGACACCCCACGGTCTTGCTGCGCGCGCCGGTGTTGAGGGCGGCCATGTGCCCGGCCCCAACGACCTTCTTTTCGATCACCTGAACGCCGAGTTGCAGGACAAAGGCTTTTTCACCGCTGCCGTTGATGACCTCATCACCTGGGCGCGCACCGGCTCGCTGATGTGGATGACGTTNNTGCGCGGTCGAGATGATGCAGGCCTCGATGCCGCGTTATGACCTTGAACGCTTCGGCTTTGCGCCGCGCGCCTCACCGCGCCAGTCGGACGTGATGATCGTGGCGGGCACGCTCACCAACAAGATGGCCCCGGCGCTGCGCAAGGTTTACGACCAGATGCCGGAGCCGCGCTATGTAATCTCGATGGGCAGCTGCGCCAATGGCGGCGGCTACTATCATTATTCCTACGCCGTCGTGCGCGGCTGCGACCGCATCGTGCCGGTTGACATTTATGTGCCCGGCTGCCCGCCCACGGCAGAGGCGCTGATCTACGGCATTCTGCAATTGCAGAAAAAGATCCGCCGCACCGGCACGATTGAGCGCTGAGGCAAGGACGATGGCAACGGCCGCAGAAAATGCCCTCTCTGACCTTGGCGAGCACATCGCCGCCAGCCTTTCGCGCGAAATCGCGGGCTGGACGATTTCCAATGGCGAACTGACCTTGCGCGCGGCATCAGGCGATGTGGTGCGCGTGCTGCGCTTTCTGCGCGATGACCAGCTCTGCAAATTTTCGACGCTGGTGGATATCTGCGGCGTTGACTGGCCGGGCCGCGCCAACCGCTTTGATGTCGTCTATCACCTGCTTTCGATGCACCAGAACCAGCGCATCCGCCTGAAGGTCGAGACCGATGAAACAACGCCGGTCCCCAGCGTGGTTGAAGTGTTCCCCGCCGCCAATTGGTATGAGCGCGAGGCGTTCGATCTTTACGGCATTCTCTTTGCCAATCACCCGGACCTGCGCCGCATCCTGACCGACTATGGTTTTTCCGGCCATCCGCTGCGCAAGGACTTCCCACTGACCGGCTTTGTCGAAGTGCGTTACGACGACGACCTGAAGCGCGTGGTGAACGAGCCGGTGAAACTGGTGCAGGAGTTCCGCAACTTCGACTTCATGAGCCCCTGGGAAGGCGCGAAATACGTGCTGCCCGGCGACGAGAAGGCGAAAGAGGGGATGGCTTGATCCCATGAACCAGGAAGCCCCCGAGCGCAAATTCACGATCAACTTCGGCCCTCAGCATCCGGCCGCCCACGGCGTGCTGCGTCTGGTGCTGGAGCTTGATGGCGAATTGGTCGAGCGCGTTGATCCGCATATCGGTCTGCTTCATCGCGGCACCGAGAAGCTGATCGAGCACAAGACCTATCTGCAGGCCGTCCCCTATTTCGACCGGCTCGATTACGTCGCGCCCATGAATCAGGAGCATGCCTTTGCGCTGGCCGTTGAGAAACTGCTCGGCATCAAGGTGCCGCCGCGCGGGCAATATATCCGCGTGCTCTATAGCGAAATCGGGCGCATCCTTTCGCACTTGCTCAATACGACGACGCAGGCGCTCGACGTTGGCGCGCTGACGCCGCCGCTCTGGGGCTTTGAGCCGCGCGAAGATCTGATGATCTTCTACGAGCGCGCCAGCGGCAGCCGCATGCATGCTGCCTATGTGCGCCCCGGCGGCGTGCATCAGGATCTGCCGCAGGCGCTGATCGACGACATTTACAAGTGGACGGAAAAATTCCCCAAACAGCTTGACGACATCGAGACGCTGCTCACCAACAACCGCATCTTCAAGCAGCGCAATGTCGATATCGGCGTGGTCAGTGCGGAAGATGCATTGGCCTGGGGCTTTTCCGGTGTGATGGTGCGCGGCTCCGGCATGGCGTGGGATCTGCGCCGCGCGCAGCCTTACGAGTGCTACAACGATCTCGACTTCAAAATTCCGATTGGCAAGAACGGCGACTGCTATGACCGCTATCTCTGCCGGGTGGAGGAGATGCGCGAGTCGGTGAAGATCATGCGCCAGTGCATCGAGAAGATGCCCAAAGGCCCCGTCTCATCGACCGATGGCAAGATCGTGCCGCCCAAGCGCGGCGAGATGAAGCGCACGATGGAGGCGCTCATCCACCACTTCAAACTCTATACCGAGGGCTACAAGGTGCCGGAGGGCGAGGTCTATGCCGCCGTCGAAGCGCCCAAGGGCGAATTCGGCGTCTATCTCGTGGCCGATGGCACCAACAAGCCCTATCGCTGCAAGATCAAGGCGCCAGGTTTCGCGCATCTGCAGGCGATGGATTATCTCTGCCGCGGCCACATGCTGGCTGACGTCGCCGCCATTCTCGGCTCGCTCGACATCGTGTTCGGGGAGGTTGACCGGTGACGCCCGCGGACCTCGCCCAGAAACAGCTTGATGCCTATAACCGCCAGGACATGGCGGCGTTTGCGGCCTGCTATGCCGATGATGTGGTGGTCGCCGATCTGAATGGCGCGGTTTCGACATCAGGCATCGCCGCCTTCCGCGACCGCTATGCAAAAATGTTCCGCGAAAATCCCGAAAACCGCGCCGAGCTGGTGAACCGCGTTGCTGTCGGCAATGTGGTGATCGACCACGAGCGCGTCTTCCGTGCGCGTGCAGGCGCGCCGTTCGAGGCGCTGGCCATCATGACGGTTGCGAACGGCAAGATCGCGCGCGTTGATTTTGTGAGGCAATAGATGGACCTCGCAGACATCACCAACATCACAATAATCTTAGCGTCTGTAATCGCAGTCTTGGCGTTTGTTTACGATGTCGCCCAAAGACGCGCCGATGTTCGACATGCAACTCTGCAACGGTGGCGGACAGTATTATTGCAAACTGTTTTTCAATCGAATTCGACCCCGATGTCATTCAAGGAAATCAGGCGAGAGTATCTGATTCACGCACAACAGTTTTCGTCATACAAACTTGGTCCAAATGAGCTTTCAGATGATGAATTGAAGTCGGTCCTAATTCGGATGGTCGCAGATCGGCTTATCGAGTTTGCAGGCGATGACAAGTATGTCATTTCATCCGGTGCGATTGCTTTAAGCGCATTGTTATCAAAGATATCTGATGTGATGGCTGCAACAGAGGGTCGCCTTGAAAGAGGACTGCATGATTTCAACCGTGTCGATAGCGCGGTGAAGGAGCTGCAAAGTGAAGTTGCAAACGTTTGCCAGCGAATCGAAGCGATAACTTTGCTTGCACATGGAATGAGTTCATCGCTCCAGAAGATAGATTCTTCGCTAGCGGGAGGAGACCAATAATGGCAATCCGCCGCATACTGCCCGACGCGCATGGCGCCTTCGCCTTTACCGAGGCGAACGTGGCCTTCGCCAATGCGGTGATTGCGAAATACCCGGAGGGGCGCAAGGCATCCGCCGTCGTGCCGCTGTTGTGGCGTGCGCAGGAGCAGAATGGCGGCTGGGTCTCGGAACCCGTCGTGCGTTACATCGCCAACATGCTCGGACTTTCCTACATCCGCGTTTACGAGATTGCGACGTTCTACACGATGTTCAATCTGAAGCCGGTGGGTGAGCACCTGCTTCAGGTCTGCACCACAACGCCGTGCTGGTTGCGCGGCTCGGACGCCGTTGTCGCCGCCTGCAAGAAGCACATCGCGCCAACGCAACAGACTGTCTCGTCTGACGGCAAGCTGTCATGGATGGAAGTTGAATGCCTCGGCGCTTGCGTGAATGCGCCGGTGGTGCAGGTGGCTGCCGACTTCTATGAAGACCTTGATGGCGCATCGACCGAGCGCCTGATCGCCGATTTGCGCGACGGCAAAATGCCAAAGCCCGGCCCGCAGATTGACCGCCTCAACTCCGCGCCCGTCGGTGGCGCGACGACATTGAAGGAAGGCGTGTGATGCTC
>DEIC01000028.1 GCA_002352285.1 Alphaproteobacteria bacterium UBA2784
ATGTCACCGCCAAAGAAGTTCGTATAGCCAAGGCTGAGGCGCCAGGCGTTGTCAAGCTGGCCCGACACCGACGCGCTGATCGCCATGCGGCCTTCTTTGTAGTTGCCATAGGGCGCGGGCGTCTTGCCGACGACGTCATGGCTGAAGGTCAGCTGCGGGCTGATCACCCAGCCGCTCTCGAACGCGTTGTTGTAGTCAAGGCGCGCGAGCAGCACGTAACCGGCCGAGAAGTCGGTCGGACGGCACTGTTCAGACGACTTGCGGTCAAGACCCAAGAGGCCGCCCAGACCAAGGTCGGTTGCCTGACAGCCCATGTTGGCATACTGTGGCAGTTCAGCCGATGCGCCATTGTCGAGCCACGTGTCTTCCACGCCCGGCACCAGCACAAAGCCGACTTCGGTCACGAGGATACCAAGGTCCGCGCCCAGGAAATCAATCACCGGATCGGAGCCCGTGAACGTTGCCGTGGTGCCGATCTGGCCGGTCCACATGTCGTTCTCGATCACGGCCGTCATCCAGCGCGGCGCCGCATTGGTCGGGATGCCGGCGCCAGCAAGGCAGGCCACGGTTCCATCGACGTTGCCGGACGCCTCGAAGGTTGAGGCAAGGTCAGCCACACTGACCGGGATGGCGCACGACGCCATCGCCGCCGAGATCGTCTGCTGGTCGGTATCGACCGCAAACGGTGCATCGGGACGGAAGCTGAATTCACCCTGCAGACCCCAGCTTCCCACCGTGGTGTTGAAGCTCATGCCATAGACCTTGATGTCTTCCGGATAGATCACCCGGAAGAGCCAGTTCGTGTTCACGCCCAGGAACTCCGAACCGTTGGTCGCCATGGGTGTGTCAGGAACCGCATCGCCATTGGTGTCAACCAGCACCGACTGCGCCAGGGCCAGCGCACAATTGATGCGGATCGCTGCGCCGAACGTGTCGCCCATGTTGCGGGTCGTACCAGCAACAACCGCACCGGCACCTCCCAGGATCAGGTCAGCCGAATTGGCCGCCTGCGTGTTGATGAGGTTCAGCGGATCGGCAATCGGGATCGCCGCAAGTGCCGCCACGCGCGGATCAACAAAGGTGTTGGGGTTCGGGCTGAATGGCCCGACGCAGCCAACCGACGGCGCGAAGCGCGACGCAAGGCTGTTGAAGGTGCCCGTCACCGGATCGACGTTGGCGTTGTTGCTGGTCACGGAGCCAAAGCCNNGCATTCAGCCAGTCCGCGAAATAGCGGACGGCAACGCCCCACTGGCCGTCATCCGACGCTTCCAGATCCTTCGAGCGGATTGTGATGCCCATGTCACCCTGGGCAACCTTGGCAGCCTCGGCAGCACCCACCGGAAGCGGCGTGTCATAGTCGGTCGCTGCGCCATCAAAGCAGGTCGGCGTCGGAAGGAGCTGTCCGGTCACATTGGCGCCAATATCGGGCAGCGCAACCGCGCCACCCAGAATCACGCCACCCGAAAGGCCGAAAAAGGACTCCGCGCCGCCAATGCAATTGCGGCGGTTGCCCGAAAAGGGCGAGCCCGAAGTGAAGCCGGTGAAGTTGGGGTAACGCACCGTGTCAGCCGAGCTGAAGGGCGTGCCGGTCGGGTCGATTTCAAAGGGCTCCCAGTCCAGCTGGTACCACGCTTCGACCGAGACATCGAACGGGAAGCTGATCGAACCCGAGACCATGTTGACCGGGATCAACCCTTCCTTGATTTCCGCGCCCGGGCGGCGGAAGGCGGTCACGTCGATCGGATTGATGACATTGATGCCGTTGAGAATGAAGGTGCCTTCGCCCCAGCTGACCACCTGCTTGCCCACGCGCACCTGAACGGGAAGGTCACCCAGTTCGAAGTCGCCTGCGATGTAAAGGTCGAGGAGCTTTGCGCTGGAACCCAGCACATCCGAGGTCTTGTCGCGCAGTGCGATCCGGTCGGTGTGATTGTCGTCCGACATCGTGTCGTCATAGAAATAGAAGCCGCGCGCGAACACCGTGAAATTGCGCCAGGTCATCAGAAGGTCATGGCTGACCTTGATGTTGGTCGAGGTGAAATCGCCCTCGTCATAATTCAGGCGCGCATCGTCCTCATTGATCGAGCCGTCGAAATTGTCGCGGTTCGCCGTCTGGGTGAATACATAACCCGGCAGCCCGGCCAGCGTGGCTGCAGCCTGCGCAACCGGCGTGATGACGCCCGACGTGCGCGGATCAATGTTACCGCCATTTGATTCCGGCAGGAATTGCGTGTCACGTTCTGCAACGCGCATCGATGCGCCAGCTGTGATCGTCGTGTCGAAGACGATTTTCATTTCGCCGATGCTGTACTCTTCGGCAACCGCGCTTCCCGCAGCAGCCATCAGACCAACACCAGCCGCAGAGGCCAACAGCTTCCCGCGGAGACCCATTTTGTACGACATGCGCGCAATCCTCCTCACCCAAAAGGCTGTTTTATGTCCTTGATACGGCGAGGGGGCGCATGATCGTTCCGGACGCCCCCCAGCGCCGAATACACAATCCCGGCGATGAGCACATGGAAAGGAAAGGTGAGTCAATACGTTCCGCTTTGGAATAAAGGTAACCGCGCGCGCCAAAAGCAGACTATGGCATTTCCGCAACGAATTTAGGGCATGCTGCAATGCACCCACTTATGCTGCGCTGCACACACAACGCCAAGTCGCAGAAATACTGAATCAATTCGCCGTTCTTCACGCGAATCAGAGCCCGTCAATCAAGGCGGGGCGTCCACCATGCGACACGTAGCTGACAATCGCAGTCTGCAGGCCCTCGAAATCATTGCGCAGGCGACGCGACTCACCCCAAATGCGCGATCTGGATTCTGGCACAGACCGTGCCGTCATATAGAGGGATGCGCCAAACGATGGGCCGCGTGCTCGAGGCCCCGGCAACCCGGGGAACGCATGTCAGTGCACATCACGATCACCGCGCCTGCACGGATGCGGTGCTTGTGGCCGCCCACGAGGCTGCCATCGCGCGCGGCGTGCGCCTCACCGACCTTCGTGCGGAGGTTCTCGGCATCGTCGCTCAGAGCCATAAGGCCATCGGCGCCTATGAAATCCTTGAGCGCATGCAGAAGGCGCGCCGCCAGGAAAAACCTGTAGCCCCGCCCACCGTCTATCGCGCGCTGGAGTTTCTGGCCGAACAGGGTTTCGTCCACCGCATCAATTCACTCAATGCTTTCGTTGCCTGCTATGCCGCCGGCGAAAAGCATCGCGGCATGTTTCTGATTTGCGAGTCCTGCGGCACGGTGGCCGAACTGGCCGACCCCGACGTCGACAACGCGATTGCACAGGCAGTCCGCACAGCAGGCTATCAGGCCAGCCACGAAATGATCGAGATCACGGGCATTTGCCCGTCGTGCAAGGGCATCTGATCCCGCCTAGCGCCGCGCAGCCAGCAGCGCAACGCCACCAATGAAGAAGGCCGCCGCAAGAAGTGCCACAGGCGCTCCGGCGACAAATCCGCCGCCTGAAAGTCTCGCTGTCAGCGCGTCAAGAACACCTGTTACGCCCGCACGGAAAAGGTAAAGCCAGATAGCGGCCACAAGGAACACGCCGAAAGCAAGTGCGGCACGCACCAGAAATCGCCTGCGCCGCACCGCCGATGTGCGCCTGCGCAACTGAGCGGCAAAATCGGGATCATCCGGCTTGACGAGCAGCGCCTTCATGGCCCGCTCAAGGGAATCTTGTTCATGCATCGCGCCACTCCGCCAAAGATGCGCGAAGCCGCGTCGTGGCCCGCGCGATGTGGGATTTGACAACGCCAATCGTCAGACCCGTCGCCGCCGCAATTTCCGGATGGCTCATGCCTTCGCCATAGAAAAGAAGCGCGCACGCCCGCGCCGCTGGGCGCAATCCGGCCATCGCCGTCATCAGGTCCAGGCGCTGATCCGCAGCCTGCATGTCCTGCTGTGGCGATGGCATGTTCTCAATTTCTGTGTCATCCGGATCTTCAGGATGAAGACGCCGCTTGCGCAGCCAGTCGAGCCAGGTGCGTAATGCGATGCGCCGAAGCCATGGCCCGAACAGCCGGTGATCACCAAGCTGCGCGATATGGCGCCATGCCTTTACCAGCGCATCCTGCGCAAGATCATCCGCAAGCGTTGCATCACCGCAAAGTTTGCGCAGGAGCGAGCGCAGCCACGCCTGCCGCCGGGCAGCAAGCGTCTCAAAGGCGGCATCGTCTCCGGCAATGGCAAGGAGTACGATCCGGCCTTCGTCTGCAGGGTCAGGTGCGCCCATCGCTTCAGGCCGGTGGTGCCGCTTTCTCAGCCCTTCGCTGGCGCTGCATCAGAATGCCCACAGCAATCAGAGCGCAGGCAGGGATGGCTGCAAATGCCGCAAGCCCCAAGAGCGGCAAAAGAGTTTCGGGTTCTTCCGGTGCGATAATGACGCCAAGCGCCGCAAGCCCCAGCGCCACACTCAAGAGCAGCGCGCCACACACAAGCAGCAATACGGGCATGCGATGCGGCGAACCAAAACGCAGTTCACGGATGGCCGCGACATCCAGAGCCACGCCCCGTTCAAGTGCAAGACGGACCGTACGCTCGGCTTCGCGCCGCGACAGGTATGCGCCCCACACGACCGAAAGGCTGACAGCCCCGACTACCGCCCAGAAAATCAATTCACCCATTTCCATCGGGTGTCCCTTTCAGAATAAAGGCGTCTTCTGCCAGAGACGCAGGGAAATGCCGCCATGGAGGCAGGGGCGGCATATTTATTTTCGCTGCCTCCGGAAAGTCCCGCGCCGCCGTCTATCCGTCAGAACCAGATTCCTGGCGGGAGATTGCACCGATGCTGGCCAGCACCCTGATCCTTGTTCTCTTGATGACCGAGACGTTGTCCGCGCGCCAGCTAATAGCCCAGCCCGCGCCAGAATTTGACATGACGCCCGTTGAATCAGCAATGCGCGGGATCATTGCGGCGGGCGATGCGCCTTCTTTGTCCGCCGCCGCCGTCGCGGATGGCAAAATCATCTGGGCGCACGCGGAGGGATTTGCCGACAGCGAGGCGAAAATCGCTGCAACGCCGGACACGATCTACCGCATCGGCTCAGTGAGCAAGTCAATCAGTGCAACAGCACTCGGTCTGGCTGATCAGGACGGACTGATCAGTCTTGAAAGCAGATTGTGCGTGCCGGTGATGTTGTCGCCTGAACTTTCCTGCACCGGCATCACCATGGCCGACGCCATTAATATGGCCGCCACCATGCCGCAATCCGTCTATTACCCCGGCATCGCGCCCGATGGGCCGGCCATAGCGCCCGATTCCCTTGTGGCCCAATTCGGATTCAGCGTCAGCGGCGCCGACCGTGACACCTATGCCTATTCCAATCTCGGGCCTGCTTGGGCGGCAGACGCGCTCACGGAGAAAACCGGCCAGGGCTTTAACACCTTTCTGACTGATCGCCTCCTTGCACCCGCCCGTATGACGGCAACATTTGCAGCCATGCGCGATGCACCACAGGCCCTTCGCGCCGCATCGTACAACCGCAAGATGGAACGCTTCGCCAGCGACTACGAGGCGCTGCCCTTTGCCGCCGCTGGAATGGTGAGTTCCGCGCGCGATCTGGCAATCTTCTCCCTGCTTCATCTGGGCGCCGAGCCCGGTCTTGTGGATCACAACCTGCTTGCGACACTTCACACGCCCGCGACTGGCGGCTTTTATGGCTATGGCTGGGGCCGCATCGTGCATGAGGGGCGCACGTTCCTGATCAGTGACGGACAGGTGAATGGCGGTGAGGCCATTATCATTCTGGAACCAGAGCGCGGCACCGCTGCCATTGTCCTGTCGAATTCTGGCGCGGGACAGGTCGCCCGCATCGCCCTTCTGATCATGGAGACACTGGAGCCTGGCGCCGCTTCAGCCTTTGAGGCGGGCGTGCAGGAGATTGAGGCGCGGCTGACGCCGCCATCCGCGGCAGAAAATCCCGTACCGCAACCTCTCATCGGCACGATCCGCGTTGCAGGCGCGTACAGGCGCATCACGCTGGCCATGCGCAGTGACGGCGCTCTGGGCATTGGCATCGGTGAGAGCGCGTTGCGCGCCCAACCAGCCGATGCCGATGGCCCCTATGCGCACTGGACCATGCCCTGCCCGGTGCTTCTGCCCGCTTGCACCGCCAATGCCGATGCGGAGCTCTTCCTGCGTGCGGATGAGCTGGGGACTTCAGGCTACATTTCCGTAACCAGCATTCACGGCCAGTTCGCTTACGGCGTGTCCTTTTGATGTCAGGACGGCATTGCACTTGCAGCAACCCCGGTGACCCGTGAGTTTGGCTGCAGGAATCCAGCGATGGTGTCCCGCTTTGGCACAATGCATCTGGCGGCGCGCAGCATCAGCGCGCTCATAATTGCGTCAATTGCGCTGATCTCACCTGCTGCCAATGCCAGCGACGCCCGCGCCGTTACGGATCTCGCCCGCGTTGTTGCCGATGCCGCTGACGATGAAATCAGGAACCCGACCGAAAGCGCACGCCTGATCGCCGTGCTCTCAACCGCCATGTATGACGCCTGGGCGATCAGCGATCCACGCGCGCATGGCGTGGTGATCGGCGCCGAAAGTTACGCTGCCCCCGCAACATCGCGCGACACGCTGGGCCGGATGGCGCAGGCCGTGCGCGCGTTGCTGCGCGCTGAACCGGCGCGCACCAATCAGATTGATGCCATGATCGCGCGTCACGGACTTGCCGCCGGTGGCACAACGATGGCCGAGGCCGACGACATCGCCCGCCGCGTGCGGCAGCATTACGCGAACGATGGCGCAGACCACGCCACGCGCGACTTCATCATCACGCGTCCGCGCATCACCGACTGGCTGCCCATCGAAACGCCCGACGGCCGCACGCAACGCGCACTGACGCCCGGCTGGGGCCAGGTGCGCGGCTTTGCCATCGGCGATGCCGCCCTTTTCCGTGCGCCGCCGCCGCCGCGCGACGATGCGACCTTCAATGCAATGGTCGATGACATCATCAACGTCTCGGCAAACCTGACCGATCAGGAAAAGGCGACCGCCGAATATTGGGTGCCGTGGGGCGGCTGGCCCGCCTCGCACATGATGCGGCTCTCAGCCGATTTTGCCGACCGGCGCGGCCTTGGCCTTGATGACACGGTAAAACTTCTCTTCGCTGCGGCGATGTCGCAGCTGGATGCCGGCATTGTCTGCTGGGAGACAAAATACGCCTATAATTACGCACGTCCCGTCACGGCCGTGCGCGCGCGGGGCGATGCGCTGATCCGCGCCTGGACACCGCGCGGGGTCCGCGAGATGCGCGCCCGCGACTTTGATCCTTATCTGCCAACACCGCCCTTTCCGGCCTATACGTCAGGCCACGCCCTTTTTACCGCCGCCTGGGCGCGGGTGATGGAGCTGGTGACAGGATCATCCGCCTTGGGATTAACCGTGCGCGTCACGCGGCTGGAGCGCGAGGTGCGCGATCTGCCGGCCCCCATCACGCTTTCCTATCCCACCTTCATGTCGGCAGCAGACGCCAGCGGCATCAGCCGCATTTATGGCGGCATCCATTGGCGCATCGACGACACGCAAGGCCGCGCGCAGGGGGCTGCGGTGGGCGATGCCGTATTCGCACGCGCATCCGCCCTGTTCGCGGGCCAGTCGCCGCCCCCGCCATCGGGCATGCGGTATTAGCGGATTTCAGAATGCTGCACTGCCGCCAATTGCCAGCACCATGATGGCGGCGGGATTGATGCCAAGCCTGCCTGCCTCGGCATAGAAATCGGCAATCGCATCGGCGGCCTCTTCATTGCCCAGGGGATAGGTACCCCAATGGACGAGCAGGATCTTGCGCGCGCCCAGTTCAATTGCCGCACGCGCCGCCTCTTGCGGGTTCATGTGCACGCCTTTGTTGATGTCGCGCGGCTCATAACCGCCAAGTGACAGAACCAGAAGATCAACCGGCGCGATGTGCGCACCGATCTCAGCCAGATGCGGGCCATAACCCGTATCGCCCGTGACATAGACACGCCGCGCACCATCACTGATGAGATAGGACGCCCACAGCGTCGTGTTGCGGTCAAAGACGCCACGGCCCGATTCATGCTGGGCCGGCAGCAGGGTGATCGTGACAGGGCCGATCGACGTTTTCTCGTTCCAGTCCATCAGGAATTCATGCGCGCAACCAAGCCCGCTCAGCGCAACTTTGAGCGGCGCAACGCAGGCGAGCGCGCCGCGCGAAGCAAGCGCCTCTACGGCTTCGGGTTCAAAATGATCGTAATGATCATGGGTAATGAGGATGCCATCGGGCAGCGGCATCGTGGCGCCATCAAGCACAGAGGGCGCAAGCCGCGCAGGGCCTGCCGCCGCCAGCGGGGAGACACGCGCCCCAAACACCGGATCAACCACCAGCGACACGCCGCCCATGCGGATCAGCACACTGGCATGCCCCAGCCACATCACGGCGTCACCGGAAAGTGCCTGCCAGCCGCCAAGACTTTCTTCCGCACCCAACACGCGCGCACGGCTTGCCTGATCGGCCGGGCTTGCAAGACGCAGCCGGTCAAAAAAGAAATCAGCCGGTCCCGGCCCCGCGGCTCCGTTCGGATTGATGAATCCGTCATCCGCATGATGCGGCGGCGCAGCCGNNAAATGAAGTTCGAGACCTGCAACGCTGACGCTTCCCTCAATCCGCACAAGCCCCGCGCCCGCACGCTAATTGCGAAGTCTGCGTACTCAGCAGAAGAAACGCCCTGATCTGGATCAGGCGCTGAAAGTGAAATGTCTCGTGTGTGTATGTGTGCAATGGTGCGCTTGCGTGACCCGTATGCCCAGCTAACCACGTTGAAGCAACATGATTTTGCGGATCGAACGAACGGCGGCATACCGGAATCGATACCGGAAACTATGCCGTGCTATGCGCCTATCTTGTTTGCGCACGCCAGACAGAAATTGCGCCCGTGGGCGTCCGCACTTGTGCGACATCAGTTGAGAGGTCGAAGCCTGCTTCGGCGACAAGGCGGGGTATGGCACCCAGCCGATTGGCTTCCGTCGCCCCGAAACCGTCGAGGCATTGTACAATCAGGAATCCGGCGCGCATGAGCACATCGGGCTGCGCGCCGTAGTCCGCAATCACCAACCGACCGCCCGGCCGCAACAACCGCGCTGCATTGGCAACAATGTCACGTTTCATGTCCATCGGACATTGGTGCAGAACAAGCGAGCACGTCACCGCATTAGCCGACCCGGGTGGCACGGTTTCAATGTCCAGATTGCCCATCGCCGTCACAAACACGATGTCGGTGCCTGCGGCCCGTGCCTTGCCCTCGCCGATTGCCCGCACAGCCGGGTCAGGGTCAACCGCCACGACCCGCGCGCCGGGAGCTCCCGCCTTGATCAGCATGGCCAACGATCCCGTACCCGCACCAAGATCGACGATGGTTTCGCCGTCCCTCGGCGCAAGCGCGTCCATGATCCTGGCGCGCCACGTTTTCTCCCGTGTGAGCATGGCGATCGCACGGTCGTAGAGGCCTGTCAGCCATGGATAGGCCAATGCGGGCGTAAAAGTTTCCTGTGGCACCGGATATTCCTTTCAGGATGGCAGGAAGCTGCTTCTGCCAGGTGGTCCTCGCGCCGGTTCGTATCTAACTGCGCCGGTCTCGCATCGGGAATTGCAGTTGTGCTGCGCGGAGACCGGATGGCCGGCGGGGGCTCATCGTCCGGCCTCCCCGACGGGGGAGTGGCGACCCAGACGCAGGGAATTGGTGATGACCGATACGGACGAAAGGGCCATCGCAAGTGCGGCGATCATGGGAGACAGGAGATCACCCGTGAGCGGGTAGAGCGCACCAGCCGCTATCGGAATGCCGGCCACATTGTAGGCAAATGCAAAGAAAAGATTCTGCCGTATGTTGCGCATGGTGGCCCGGGAGATCGAGCGTGCGCGGACAATTCCGTTGAGGTCGCCCTGCAGGAGTGTGACGCCCGCGCTTTCGATCGCGACATCCGTGCCCGTGCCCATGGCCACTCCGACATCGGCAGCAGCGAGCGCCGGCGCATCGTTGACACCGTCACCCGCCATGGCGACCACCCGGCCCTGGCTCCTGAGATCAGCCACGATGCGCGACTTGTCTTCCGGGAGAACCTCTGATTCCACCGCATCGATGCCAAGTTGCCCGGCCACGGCCTGCGCCGTCGTCCTGTTGTCGCCCGTCAGCATGACGAGGCGGATCCCCTGACGGCGCAGCGCCTGAAGGGCTAAAGGCGTGGTGGCCTTGACGGGATCGGCAATCGCGAACACGGCTGCGGCATTTCCGTCAATGGCTGCAAAAATCGCTGTCGCGCCTCCCGCCCGCAGCCCTTCGGCCTGTGCGCCAAGGGCCTCCGTGCTGATGCCGAGCTCGGCCAGGAATCTTTCCGCGCCAAGCACGACGCGGTGGCCGTCCACGACGCCCACGACCCCTTTTCCGGTAGGTGAATCAAAGGCCGTCGGCTCTGCCAGGGTGAGGCCCCGCACTTTGGCGGCGGCAACAATGGCCCGGGCAAGCGGATGCTCACTCCGGTTCTCAAGGCTTGCAGCAAGCCGCAGCACTTCCGCCTCGCCGAAGCCACCCGCCACATGCATGGCGGTAACCGCCGGTTTGCCTTCTGTCAGCGTGCCGGTCTTGTCGAGGACGAGCGTGTCAACCTTTTCGAACCGCTCCAGTGCCTCCGCGTTCTTGATGAGGACACCATGCCGGGCGCCGACGCCGACGCCGGCCATGATGGACATGGGCGTAGCGAGCCCGAGCGCACAGGGACAGGCGATGATCAGGACCGACACGGCCGCAATGAGACCATGAGAAAGTGCCGGCGTCGGCCCGTACGCCCACCACGCGCCCAACGCCAACAAGGCAATTACAATCACCGCAGGCACAAACCAGGCGGACACATTGTCGGCAAGGCGCTGGATCGGCGCCCGCGAGCGCTGGGCGTCCGCGACCAGATGGATGATGCGCGACAGCATCGTCTCCGCGCCCACGCGGGTTGCCTTGATGACGAGGGCGCCTGTCTGATTCATCGTGCCGCCAATGACGCTTGCGCCGGTCCCTTTGGTGACGGGCATTGACTCGCCGGTCACCATGGATTCATCAATGGCCGATCGGCCGTCAGTGACAAGGCCGTCCACCGGCACTTTCTCGCCGGGCCGGACCCGCAGATGGTCACCTGCCACAACCTGGTCAAGCGGGATTTCCTCCTCGGCGCCGCCGCGGATGCGCCGGGCCGTTTTTGGTGCGAGATCAAGCAGTGCCCGGATCGCGCTGCCGGTGCGCTCGCGCGCCCGCAGTTCCAGAACCTGTCCCAGCAGCACAAGGACCGTGATGACCGCAGCCGCTTCGAAATAGACAGCGACATCGCCGTGCGCATCCTTGAACGCGGGCGGAAAGAGGGATGGTGCGAAAAGCGCAATGACGCTGTAGCTCCACGCGACGCCCGTTCCGAGGGCGATCAGCGTAAACATGTTGAGATGGCGCGTCCTGAGCGAGAGATAGCCGCGCGCGAAGAAGGGCCAGCCCGCCCAAAGCACCACCGGCGTCGCCAGAAGAAATTGCAGCCAGCCGTTCAGCGACGGCGGAACCAGGCGATCAATGCCGAGCAGATGCCGGCCCATTTCGAGGACCAGGACCGGCAGGGAAAGCAGGGCTCCGACCCTGAACCGGCGGTCCATGTCGCGCAGTTCCGGATTTGCGGTGGTCTCTGCGCTGGTGACCATGGGCTCCAGCGCCATGCCGCAGATCGGGCATGATCCCGGTCCGTCCCGGACAATTTCGGGATGCATGGGGCAGGTCCACTTCGCACCTGGCCTTGAACCATGCGTGTTCCGGCTTGCCGGCATGGCGCTCTCGTGTGGTGCCATCTTGCCCTTCGATAGTCCGGTTTCGAACTTGTGCTTGCAGGTGGCACTGCAAAACAACACCTCATTGCCCAGACGCACAAGACGATACGGCGTGTCCGCCCTCGGTTTCATGCCGCAGACGGGGTCGAGGCCGACGGCTGTACCGGAATTGTGTTGGCACTCATGGTCATGCATCGGTTTTCCGCGGGGGGATGCCGCGCTCCTGATTTGCCCTTGCTTGGAAGCGTGCACCTTCCCATAATGGGAAGGTCAAGGTCTCCTTTCGGGAGCACGGCTGTGAACATCGGCGAGGCTGCAGCACGCTCCGGCGTCTCTGCCAAGATGATCCGCTATTATGAGGGTGTGGGCCTCTTGCCGGGGGCGGCGCGGCGCGCCAATGGTTATCGGGACTATGGCAACGCCGACATTGCGGTCCTGCAATTTGTCCGGCGCACACGGGATCTCGGTTTTTCCCTGGACGAGGTGGGCGCCCTCCTTGCGCTTTGGCAGGACAAGGAGCGCCCGTCGCGCGAGGTCAAGAGGCTTGCTGAACATCATCTCGGGGAACTGGATCGGCGGATGAAGGAGATGCGCACGATCATCCGTACACTGAAGACTTT
Source organism: Alphaproteobacteria bacterium UBA2784 (assembly GCA_002352285.1). GTDB lineage: Bacteria > Pseudomonadota > Alphaproteobacteria > Micropepsales > Micropepsaceae > UBA2784. Next base: position 12,451 of record DEIC01000028.1, read on the forward strand.
GGCACGGCAATGCCGTGGCGATGACCGTGCCGAATGCCCGATCCTCGACGACCTCGCCTCGCGCGACGCCGGCAAACCATCGCCGCCGCGCCGCTGCCGCACACGCCACGCACGGGCCTGAGCGGGCTTGCGCGACTCTGGTGAGCGAGCCCGCAATTGCGTGATCTCAAACCCGGCTACGCGACGTTCCGGCCCCGGACCATGGCAAAGACGACCGGTATCACCACAAGGGTGAGAACCGTCGAAGAGAGCATCCCGCCGATCATCGGCACCGCAATGCGCTGCATCACCTCTGAACCCGCGCCGGTAATCCACAGGATGGGCAGGAGCCCGGCCACGATGGCCGTAACCGTCATCATTTTTGGCCGCACGCGCTCCACGGCACCCGCCATGACCGCCTGACTCAGATGGGAGCGGGTTGGCGTTTCGCCTTGCGCCGCGCATCGCGCCAGGACCTCCTTCCACGCCTGTTCAAGATAGATGAGCATGATGACGCCGGTCTCGGCGGCGACACCGGCAAGTGCGATGAAGCCCACAGCCGCGGCAACGCTCATGTTGAAATCCATCCAGTACATCAGCCACAGGCCGCCAATCAGAGAGAACGGCAGCGAGAGCATCACGATCAGCGTATCGGAGACTCGGCGGAAGTTGAGATAGAGGAGGAGGAGAATGAGGAAGAGCGTCGCCGGGACAACGATGACCAGCCGCTCTTCGGCGCGTTCGAGATATTCGAATTGCCCGCTCCACACGGCATGATAGCCGGCGGGAAACACCACATTCTCCGCAACCGCGCGCCGGGCGTCGCGCACATAACCGCCAAGATCACGGTCGCGGATGTCCACAAACACATAAACAACGGGCTGCGCGTCTTCGGTGCGGATGACGGTTGGTCCCTGCACACGCGTCAGTGTGGCCACCTCGCCGAGCGGAATCGCGGCACCATCCGGCAGCGAAACCAGAACGTCTGACGCCATGCGCTCGGGATCATCACGAAGGGACTGGGGAAAACGCAGGACAACCGAATAGCGCTCGCGGCCTTCGACCGTGGTCGTCAAGGGCTCGGCACCGATGGCCATGGCAATCGTATCCTGCAAATCATCGATGGAGAGGCCGTACCGCGCGAGGCGGCTGCGGTCGGGCGTGATTTCAAGGAAATAGCCGCCATTGACGCGCTCGGCATAGGCACTCGCCGTTCCCGGCACAGTGCCCAGAACCCTTTCGACGCGTCGCGCAAGGCGTTCGAGTTCGGCAAGGTCGGCACCGAATATCTTGACGCCCACAGGCGTGCGAATGCCGGTCGAGAGCATGTCAATCCGCGCCTTGATCGGCATGGTCCAGGCATTGCTGACGCCGGGAAATTGCAGCGCGGCATCAAGTTCGGCAATGAGGCCGTCAAGCGTGAGGCCCGGCCGCCATGCGCTTTCCGGCTTGAGGTTGATGTAGGTCTCGAACATTTCCATCGGGGCGGGATCGGTTGCGGTCATCGCGCGACCGGCCTTGCCCCACACGCTCTCGACCTCGGGAAAGCTCTTGATGATCCGGTTCTGGGTCTGAAGAAGTTCGGCAGCCTTGGTGACCGAAAGCCCGGGCAGTGTGGTCGGCATATAGAGAAGCGTGCCCTCATTGAGGTTCGGCATGAACTCCGACCCGATTTTCATGAGCGGGAAGGCAGAAAGCACCAGAAGGCCGGTGACTGCAGCAAGAACGGTTTTCCTTGCTTCAAGCGCCCTGCGGATGACCGGCCTGTAGATTGCGATAAGGGCGCGGCTGACCGGATTTTTTGCCTCCGGCGTGATCTTGCCCTTGATGAACAGCACCATCAGCGCCGGCACGAGTGTGACGGAGAGCAGGGCTGCGGCCGCCATGGCAAATGTCTTGGTGTAGGCCAGTGGTTTGAAGAGCCTGCCTTCCTGCGCTTCCAGGGCGAAAATGGGAAGGAATGAAACCGTAATCACCAGAAGGCTGAAAAAGAGGGCGGGGCCAACCTCCTGCGCCGCCGCGATCAGGACCTGGGTGCGCGACGCGCCCTCGCCTGCCTGTTCAAGGCGCTTGTGCGCATTTTCGATCATGACGATGGCGGCATCAACCATGGCGCCGATGGCAATCGCAATGCCGCCCAGGCTCATGATGTTTGAGCCGAGGCCGAGCGCATGCATGACCACGAATGCGGCAAGGATCCCCACGGGAAGCGTAATGACGGCAACCAGCGCGCTTCGCGCGTGCAGCAGGAAAATGATGCAGATCAGCGCCACGATGACGCTCTCTTCGGTCAGCGTGCGCGTGAGGGTATCAAGCGCGCGGTGGATGAGGTCGGAGCGGTCATAGACGGGCACGATACTCACCCCCTCGGGCAGGCTTGGTGCCAGGACCGCGAGCTGGTCCTTGATGGCGGCGATGACATCCAGCGCATTGGCCCCGAACCGCTGCACCCCGATGCCGCTCACCACCTCGCCTTCGCCGTTGAGCTCGGTGATCCCGCGCCGCTCGTCAGGCACAAGCTCCACGCGTCCGATATCACGGACCAGGACCGGCGTGCCCGACATGGCCCTGAGCACCACATTCTCGATGTCACCGGCATTGCGGATATAGCCGCGCCCCCGGATCATGAACTCTGTCTCCGCAAGCTCGAAGGTGCGGCCACCGACATCGCGATTGCTGGCGCGGATGGCTTCACGCACTTCGTTCAGGGTCACTCCGTAGGCGCGCATGCGCAGGGGATCGACAATCACTGCATACTGGCGGACAAACCCGCCGACGCTGGCGATCTCCGCAACACCGCTTGCCTGGGCAAGGGCAAAGCGGACCGACCAGTCCTGGATCGAGCGCAACTGTCCCAGATCGTGGTTTTCGCCGGTGACGACGTACTGGTAAACCCAGCCGACACCCGTCGCATCGGGACCAAGGCTTGCTGTCACGCCTTCCGGCAGGCGGCTTGACGCCGCATTGAGATACTCAAGCACCCGGCTGCGCGCCCAATAGATGTCGGTGCCGTCTTCGAAGATGATGTAAACAAACGACGCGCCGAAATACGAAAAGCCCCGCACCACACGGGCATGCGGCACCGTGAGAAGTGCCGTCGTGAGCGGATAGGTGACCTGGTCCTCGATCACTTGAGGGGCCTGGCCCGGGAACTCGGTATAGACAATGACCTGCGTATCCGAGAGGTCCGGGATGGCGTCGAGCGGAACGCGGGTGACCGCATAAACGCCCGCGAGGACGGCAAGGAGCGTGATCGCCAGGACCAGGAATGTGTTTTGCGAGGACCAGCGGATGAGGGCGGCAATCATGGGCGTGCCTCTCCTGCCCCGAAAGTTCCAAGAGCTGCACGCAGATTGCTCTCTGCATCGATGAGGAAATTGCCGGCAACGACAATCTGGTCGCCTTCCGTGAGCCCTTCGCGGATTTCGGTAAACTCGCCGCCGCGGATGCCGATGGTCACGTCACGCGGCTCAAAGACGCCGCCTTCCCTGGCAATGAAGACGATCTGGCGGGCGCCGGTATCAATGACCGCGCCCGTGGGCACCACGAGGACAGGCCCCTCGCCGACACGCACCTCGATCAGCACTTCGGCAAACTGGCCGATCCTGAGCCGCATGTCGTCATTGGACACGACGATGCGCACCCTTGCTGTCCGCATCTCCATATCAAGGACCGGATAAATGAACGCCACCTGTCCCGAAAACTCTTCTCCCGGCAAGGATGCAGGTGAGATGCGCGCCGTCTGCCCTTCGCGCAAGAGCCCGAGATCGCGCTCGGAAACTTCCGCGAGGACCCAGACAGTCGTGAGGTCGGCCGTCCTGAACAAGGGCTCACCCGCCGCAAAACGCATGCCCGCCACGGCGGGCTTTTCAAGCACTGTTCCGTCCAGGGGTGCGGTGAGCACGATGGATCGCACCGGACGCTTGGCCTCCCGGATCTGCGCCATGACTTCGTCGCTGATGCCGAACTGCCGCAGGTTTCTTTCGGCATCAGCAAGGCTCCCCGTCCCCCTGAGCGCCAGGACGTAGTCGATCTGCCGTTCCAGGATTTCGCGGCTCTCGATCCAGACCCGCATCAGCGGCTGCCCGGCCCTGACCGATGAGCCGGTCGATGTCACAAGCAACTCCTCAATGAAACCGTCGAACTTGACCGCTGTGACCGCGAGCCTTGCCTCGTCCGGCGCGACAGTGCCCGCCGCACGAACCAGTCTGGACAGTTCACGGCGCTCGACACGGGCGGTCCGCACACCGGCAAGCTGGATCTTTACGGGCGAGAGCGTGACCGCGCCTTCTGGCCCGGCGAGTTCATCCGCGTAAACGGGAATGTAGTTCATCCCCATTGAATCGAGCTTCGGCGCGATGGAAATATCGGCAAGGCCCATGGGGTTGCGGTAGTAGATGATGGCCCGCTCGCCGGCCGGAGGGGCCGCATTGGCTGGATGGACCGTGAAGATCACATTGCCGTTCACGGGTTCGCTGCGCCCCTCGACAGCCGCCGAGACCGCAAGGCTCCAGCGCCCCGCCATAGTCAGGTCAGCGCGGAAAATGAGCACACCGCCAACCTGAACCGGAACCGGGTCAAGCGGCGCTTCCATCCCGGCCATGCCATCCGGGCCCATGTCCAGCCGCGCCGAAAGGAGCGTGGCGGGGCCCGGGACATCACCGGCACCGACGAGACGGATGGCAAGATGGACGTCCTTGCCCTCACGGATTTCGGCGTTGATGGCTTCCCACTCCAGACGTGCTTCCTCGGGAGTCGCAGTCAGGAACGGCAGGGTGATGGCAACAAGGGCGACACCGGCCAGCGCAAGGACGGCGGCAACAACCATTGATTTGTTGAACACGGCTCAACTCCTCATGAGGCAATTCTGCAGGGGCGTAAAGGCGCGGCTTTGCTTGAGCCGCAACCGCACGCCCCGCGTTGGCGGCAATCAGCCGCCGCGGATGCTCAATCGAGGAGGGAAATTCGGGGAGGCTTGAAAGGTGGCGGACCCCCAAGCGCATCATGATGCGCTTCCAGTCGCACGACATGCCTGCAGGCAGCGCGCGAAGACCATGCAAGGATTGGTACAGCGAAGAAACCGGTTGCGGCGGCGCTGCAATGGAAGGCGCAGACCATGCCCGATTCTGTCGTGCAATCTCCGCAACCCTGCGGAACTTCAGCGCCGCCCGGGCAGCAAGTATGGGACACAGCTTCCGGGGCAGCGGAGAAATGATGCGCGCTGCCGACGCTGCCGCCATCCGGGACGACAGCAGCGACCGGCGTGACGCCGACCATCACCGCCGCCAGGAATCCGAGTATGACCGGGCGCAACCGCATCATGGCCTGCAGGCTAGCGGAGAACAGCAAATGGCACAACCTGCCAATCTGGAAGGTCACCCGGATTGACCATGAACCGCCTGCAGCGCCCGCGCATCTATGGCGGTATCAACCGGCGCATCGACGGCACCGAAGGAAAATTGCAGGGCACGACCGTGGGCGAAGCGGGTTTCGCCCGCGCGCAGGGAATGTTTGACGGCACCGGGACCGCTCCGCCCCCGACTGCCATGCGCTGATGAAAGGAGGCCTTACAGGCGCGACTGCGGGAAACGTATGGTGCTGCTTGCTGACTCCTAACCCTATCTAACCTGTTTGAATTGCTTATTTTTTGTCGAAGCCAAAACGGCGACATACCGGAAAAGATACCGGAAATTTGGCCGTGCACCATGCCATGACAACTATCGCTGAACCTGATCACGCCGGATCAGGTCGAAAATTTTTTACGCCTCCCAACGCAACGCATCAGCCCAGTAGTCCCATGACGCGGACCACGCTGTGTGCAGGTATCTCGCTCGGTGGGATCAATCAGTTCTGTCAGCACCGGGCCGCGCAGTTCCTCGTCTGCAAATATACGGTTTTTGGGAATACGCGCGCAGAGCAGTCACGCAAGTTCAGCGCTGCCTGCCTCTACCAGAGGGATTGTGGCGGACACATCCCGGTTGCGGGCAGTTTTGTCATCTGAGGCCGCCACAAAGCGCGTGCCATCGGGGCTGAAGATCACGCTGGCGACAAGGCTTCAGCCAGGTGCGGCACCATTGGCGGGCGCCCCCACATCCTCTAAGGGCAGCACGCCCGGAACACCAGCGCACACATCACGCTCCGCCGACCATGTGCCGATCAGGAGCTGGTCGCGGTCGATCTCGACTTGGGAAAAGCGCCGCCCGCGCGGTCCCAGAAAATTGATGCAGGCATCACGCGCCAGATCGTCCCATGCTTGGGTCAGATGATGCACATCCCAGATACGGGCGGTGTTGTCTGCTGACGCCGTCACAATACGCGTGGCGTCGGGACTGAAACTTTCGCTGACGACATCGTCTGCATGTTGCAATGGTTCGCTGATCGGCTGCCCGGTTGCCGCATCCCAGATACGGGCGGTATCATCTGCGGACGCCGTCACGACGCGCGTGCCGTCAGGGCTGAAGCTTGCACTCAGGACAGCCGCCTGCTCATGTTGCATGGTTACACCCACTGCCTGCCCGGTCGCCACATCCCAGATACGTGCGGTGCCATCTCGCGACGCGGTCAGCAGGCGTGTACCGTCGGGACTGAAGATAACAGCGGTGATAGCGCTGTCATGCGCCAAGATCACGCCCACGGCCTCCCCCGACATCACATCCCAGATTCGAACGGTGTCGTCCACCGACGCCGTCACCACGCGCGAACCGTCGGGACTGAAACCTGCAGTGATCGCCATGTCATGGTGCATGGCGTGGCCAATCGCCTTCCCGGTCGCCGTTTCCCAGATGCGGACAGGGCTGTCCAAAGCTGCAGTCACCAAGCTCGAACCATCCCGGCTGAAGCTCACACTGAGAACATCGCTCTCGTGTTGCATGGGCGCGCCCGCTGTTAAGCCGGTTGCCGCATCCCAGATGCGTGCGGTGTTGTCCTTTGATGTGGTGACCACGCGCGTGCCGTCCGGACTGAAAATCGCGCGGACGACACCGCCCTCCCGTAACGGTTCACCCACCGCCAGCCCGGTTGCTGCATCCCAGATGCGGGCAGTGCCATCCCCTGACGCCGTCAAGACGCGTGTACCATCGGGGCTGAAACTTGCCCTGACATATCCCTCATGCCGCAATGGTTCGCCGACCGGCAGTCCTGTTGCTGCATCCCAGATGCGGGCCGTGTTGTCTGAAGAGCCTGTGACCAGGCGCGCGCCGTCAGGACCAAAATTTGCGCTGAGGACGTCGTCAGCATGCTGAAAGGGTTCAGACGCCGTCTGTGCAGGCCCTGCGTCCCATATCCGGGCGGTGTTGTCCCGAGATGACGTGACCACTTGCTTGCCGTCGCTACTGAAGCTGGCACCATTTACATGGTCCATATGCTGCAAAGCCCCACCCAATGCCTGCCCGGTCATCGCATCCCAGATACGGGCAGTGTTGTCACTTGAGGCAGTCACAACATGCGTTCCATCCGGACTGAAACGAGCGCTGAGAACATCGTCTGCATGCTGCAATTGTTCACCTGTCGCTTCACCTGTCGCCGCATCCCAGATGCGGGCGGTATTGTCGACAGACGCTGTCACCACGCGCGAACCATCGGGGCTGAAGGTCGCGTCCAGAACTTCCCCCTCATGCTGCAATAGTCTGCCCACCGCTTGCCCGGTCATCGCATCCCAGATGCGTCCGGTTCCGTCTTTCGAGGCAGTCACGACGCGTGTGCCATCGAGACTAAAGCTGGCAAAGTTCACATCGCCCCCATGTTGCAGAGGCTCGCTGAGTGCTTGCCCGGTCACTGCATCCCAAAGGCGGGCCGTATCGTCAAATGACGCTGTCACCACACGCGTTCCATCAGGGCTGAAACTTGCACTCAGGACAGCATCCCCATGCCTCAACGGTTGCCCAACCGCCAGTCCGGTCGCGACATCCCAGATGCGGGCGGTGCCGTCCGCAGATGCCGTCGCCACACGCGTTCCGTCGGGGCTGAAACTTGCCCTAAGGACTTCGCGCTCATGCTGCAATGGCTCGCCAAACGCAATTCCGGTCGCGGCATCCCAGATGCGGGCGGTGCGGTCGGCAGAGGCCGTCACCACGCGCTTACCGTCGGGACTGAAACTTGCCCTGAGGACATAGAACCCATGCTGCAGGAGCTCCCCCACCTGCTCGCCGGTCGCCACGTCCCAGATGCGTGCCGTGCCATCAAATGACGCTGTCACCACGCGTCTTCCGTCAGGGCTGAAGTTTGCGCTCAGGACCGCGTCATCATGAAAGAGAGGCGGCCGGATTTGCCGTGTTGCGTGCATCAAACTGCCGAGCAGGGTGCGATAAAGTTCCCGATTTTCGGGTGCCAGTTGCATGCCGGTCAGCGCATAGCGCGCAACAGCGTCAAAGTCGCCGGCCTCATATCGCGCCCATCCCTGAGTCGCATAAAAGCGATGCAGCGTTGAGCGTGCCTCCGCCGCAGATTTATCTGCCCGCGCAGCTTCGTCGTTTGCACGCGCAGCTTCCTCGTTCGCCCTCTCCGTTTCCCGATTGGCCCGCCACGTCTGGAATCCGGCCACGACAGCCACGCCCAGGAATACCAGTGCCGCACCAGCCAGGATGCGGGTCAGCCGCTGTTGCCGGCGGCGCTCGCGCTGCGCCAGTGCATCCAGCTTTACGCCGAGAAGACCAGCGATCAGTTTCAGCCGCGCGCCCTCGCGCCCATCGCCAATCTGTTGTCCGGTCGGAAGCCTGATCTCGCGCAGATCCGCCGCCAGAAGATCAAGACCGCGCAAGGCCGGCGGCATGCACTCAGTTTCCGGATTGCCACTGCCCGGCTCGCCCGCCGCGATCACGGGAAAGATGCGTGAGGCACCTTTGCTGCCCAGAAACGACTCGCACTCGAAGTTCACCCACTGGCTTTTTGCCGAAACGGGCGTGCACAGCACGATCAGAAGTTCGCTGTCCGCAAGTGCAGTGGCAATCGCATCATCGATGCGGCCACCCGACTGCAGATCGCTGCGGTCTCGAAAAATGGGAAAGAGGCGTTCGGGCACCGGGCCAAAGGCACCCTCGCTGCCCACGAGGTCTTTGGGCGTGCGATAGGCATCCAGCTTGCCATGCAGCCAGTTGGCGATGCGGTCATCCGCCCGCGAATAGCTGAAAAACGCCCGATAGCCCATGAGGCAACCACTCTCAGTCGAAACGCTACCGGCAATGGGTACACATCGCCTGCCACACTTCAATGGTCCGCCGTGACCGCGATCCGCCTAAGCCTGTGAGGCGCCACAGTTAACGTGAACACGATGCAAGCGGCCCCGCCCAAGAAGCATGCGCCACTTTGCGGGAGCGTTCCAGCGTGGCCCGCATATTCCATGGCAGCGGCAGCAATTTCCTCAGATCACAGGATAGATGCTACCGCCACATGCGCCGGGACCGCTTCGCAGAAAAAAATAAGTCCGCAAGAAGCTGAGGCGGCGCAGATTAACTGCGCCGCCTCCTGTTTTCTCAACACCGACCGGTACCGATCAATCCGCACACACCTACGGCCTGCCCGGAACCGGCCCCGGAGAAGGCGACGGCGTCGGACCCGGTCCGGGGTCTCGCCTCCCACCCGATCCCCCGATGCCGATACCGATATTGATATCGATATCGTCAAAGATGCTGCTCTCCTCCACACACTTGCCGTCTTCAAGCTCCATGCCTTCAGGGCATTCGCACTTGAGCGTCTCGCGGTTGAGGATCATCGGCTCTTCGCACTTGGGAACGCAGATCAGCAGCGTCTTGTCCAGCACCAGCGGCTCGCGGCATTGCGGCACACATGCCATGATCGAGCGGTCCAAAGTCGTACCTGCCGGGCAGGCACAGGTGGTCGGCGATGTCGGCTCCGCGCCCTTGTGACGACAGGCACAGCCGTCACCATCGATGATCGTTGTGATCTGGTCGCACATGCGCCGCTCCTCCGGCGGCGGTGTCACTTCGCGCGGGCGGCACCCGACGCCGGGGATCAATTCCTCCCCGCGTTTGCAGCCGCACGTCTCTTCATCGCTCCGGCGCATGTTGGGATAGAGGCAGACACACGCGCCGTTTTCTGCCTTGGTCGTGTCCCGATCACAGCTCAGCGCGGGAGGCGTGGGCGGTGGCGCGGGTGGCGTTGCCGGAGCAGTCGGGCGGCACCCCGCGCCGGGATAATAGGTTTCGCCTTCCTTGCAGGAGCATGTGGTCGCGCTGATTGGTGTCATGCCCTCGAAAAGGCACACGCACTGCCCGCCTTCCAGCTTGGTCGTATCTGGATCGCAAGCGGGCGGCTCTTCTTCCGGCACCGACATCTCCGGCCCGTCGCCCTCTTCGCAGCCCTGTCCCGCGACGAATGTCTGTCCGGCAGGACATCCGCACATGGTATCGCTGACTTCGATCATGTCCTCGAAGCGGCAGATACAGTCACCCGCGGGCGATGTTGTGGTGGCCGGATCGCAGGCGGGCAGATGGGCGCCCTCTTCCGGGCTGAAACAGCCCTCGTTGTTGAACAGGCGGCTGTCCACCAGTCCCGACTCTTCTGAGGGCGAGACTGTGGCGCAATTCTCGAACGTCGTCGTCCCGGCATCGGCCACAGCGGTGAACAGGATGCCCGGGAAACTGTCACCCGGATTGAGCGTCTCGGTTCCGGTGTAGCGGCAGATAAGCTGCTCTCCTGCCTCCAATGGGAACTGATCCGCAGGCCCGCAATCCCATCCCGGGGCGTTGAGTCCGGTGAAGGTAAGGCCCGGCGGCACGGTATCGATCACCGTCGTTCCCGTCGCAGGCGCAGGACTTGTGCCATAGTTGGTGACAAAGATCCCGAACTCGATCGGATTTGATCCGGGGTTGTTCACGCCCTTCTCAAGACCAAAATCCACCCCACCTGATTCTGGCTCCTCTCTCTCCGCCCCGTTGCCCTCTTCGCAGCCCTGCCCTTCAACGAATATTTGACCGGCCGGGCACCCGCACATCGTGTCACTGACTTTGATCATGTCCTCAAAGAGACAGTAACAATCAGCTCCGCTTGATGTGGTTCCCGGATCGCAGGAGGGTAGGTAGATTCCTGTATCGGAGTTGAAGCAGCCCTCGTTGTTGTATGGGCGACTGTCCACCAGACCGGATTGCTCCGACGGAGAAACCGACGCACAATTGTCGAACGCGGGAAGACCAGACGCGACCGTGGCGTCGACAACAAGAAATGGAATACCATCACCCGTGTTGAGGACCTCCGTTCCGGTGTAATGGCAGACGAGTTGGTCACCTGCCTGCAACGGAAACTGACTTGCGGGTCCACAATCCCAGCCGGGCCCATTAGCGGCAGTAAAGGTCAAACCGGGTGGCACGGTATCAAGCACCGTCACACCCATCGCAGATACGGGCATTGATGCCCAATTGTAAACCTGCAACTCGAATGTAACCGAAGAAGGTGAAGCGGAATCTTGCCACCCAGACTTCTCAATTCCAAAATCAATGCCCCCCTCGCCGGGATCAGGATTCTCGCTTGGGCCCTCGCCCTCGTTTTCAACGACCAATGTAAATGTACTGTTGCAGCAAAGTTCAGTGCCAGGCACTGACCCGGCACCTTCCCGCGTGCCTTGCAGCGAAAGTGTCACGACACTTCCGGCGCCCACGCCATCGAGAGCCCAGGATGCAATGCCGCCTGTCATGGGCTGCGGCACCGCGCCAACGCTCTGCCCATCAACGGCAACAGACATTTGCAGATCGGAGAGGTTTGGCACGTCGCCAAGCCCACCCAGCGAAAGGATCGCTCCACCGCTTCCGTTGGCTTTCAGCGTCGGCTCAACGCCAAGGCAGTTGACGCCACCGCCACCACATTCGCCACCCACAACCGGGCCAAGCGTCGTGCTCGCAGAGAAACTGCCGCGGCCTTCAGTCATGGTCGCACTGTTGGTGATGTCCTCACACTGCTCGACCACCGCCTTGTAGCAGATCTGCTGCGCCCGGTTGGCGCTGAAGGTGAGATGCAACTCGAACGGCTTGTCAGGCGCCTTTGTGTAGGTGGGATCAAACACCAGTGTGACTTCAGAGCTGGCGCCCAGCGCCTGAATGTCAAGCGGGTAGGAGTTCCCGCTGCCAACCTCAAAGTTCGCAAGCACGTTGTTCTGCGCATCAAGCACAGTGATCGTGCCGCCTGTCAGATCCGCAGGCCGGTTGACGATCTCGATCGTCTCCCACATGGCTTCAGTCGGCATTTCGGCGCAGAAGAACTGCTCCAGCCGGAATGTCTCGCGATATTCCTCGGGGAGGCAATCTTCGGCGGGATAGGTGCCGTCGCGCTCGAACCGCCAAAGGATCCCGCCATCACCCAGGCCCAGCAGGCACTTGTCAGGCGCGATCGGATCGACTTCGTATCCGTAATCGCGGGTTGCCGGTGACTTGGACTGGTCGATCGAGGTTGCGCTGGTTTGTCCGGCAAAGCCACTCCACCACATCGGGTTGAACTCCGCGGCAGAGCAGATCACCGCGGTACCGGTGCTGAAATCACGACAAACCGGCGCTTGAAATACAGACGATGGATAAAGGATTCTTGCAGTTCCCGGGATATGAAACATCGACATGGCAGAAACGTCTGAGAACGCGCCAATGGTCGGCAATTCGGGAGCATCAGCATCTGAGCCTGTACTTGCGCCAAAGCAGCGATGAGCGCCTTGTCCGGGGCGCGGATGAATGCAGACGCCGACAGTCCCGGTCCCGTCTGAACTCAGCTGCAGGGATAGTGAGTATGGGCTGTTCAGGCCGGTTGCGACCCCGTCAGTTGAGTCGAGCCATCCGCTGCACTTCTGACCGGTGCTGACATCAAGGCAGCTGACCACTGCCGGAAGACCACCCGCCAAGACAAACAGCTTTTGTGGTGACGGGCTGTTCTCAAGAATGATGAAATCGTTGGCGCCGTAAGAATCGGCGCCGCTTGTAACTGTTGCTGACGGCAACGTCGTCAAGGTCCAGCCCGCACACATGCTGCCGGATGGCAGATCAACACAATAGACCTTGTCGCCTGCCAGCATGAATGCCCGCGCTTCACCCGGGTTGGTGGCGCTCGGGATCGCAACGATGCCGGCCGAATAGTGGGCCAACTTGTAGGGAGCATGGAACGGCTTGTTCCAGCCCTCAATCCGGCCCGCGAACGAATGCGGAAGCGGGATGAAATCGCACGGCGTCTCGTTCAGCGTTTCCCAGCAGCCGATACCGGGGATCGTCTTGTCATCGGAAGTGTCAGCGCTGGTCCCGTTCACGTCCCACTGTGCTGTGGGGTAATAAATCCTTGTGCCCAGCACATAATGCAGCGGCACATCAATCGTCGTCCTCTCGCCATCCTTGGTCCCTGCGGTGCTTGCCGAATCCAGAGACATGGGCCAGGAACCCGGGCACGTTTGCAGCGTTGCCGCATCCCAGCAATTGATCAAGCCGCCATACGAGTTGCCTGCCGCATTGGAGCTCTTGAAAACGCGATGGTGATAGATCGAATAAACACGCGATCCGACAACGATCGGGAAAGTCCCATCACCGCCCGTCGACGGCGTAGAGTTGCCTGTGCCCGGTATGGTCATCGCAAAGGAATTGCCCGCACCAGCAAACCCCGGATGCGTGAACTCTTCTGTGCCGCCGCTCGCGAAATCAGGCGCAGCCGCCCAATCCCATCCCGGGGGCGCGATGATTGAATCCGCGACATAGGTCTGCCCCGGCCCCAGCGTATCCGAGATCTTGATGGCGCCGGTCGCACCGCTCGGTGGCGGTGAATAGGTGAGCACATACGTGATGGTCTGACCTGCTGAGACCGCACCGCTCAGAACCGCGCCACCCTCGTTGCGCGCCTCTTTTGTAAGGGGTTCGGGTTCGGGCGTCTGCTGTGCTGCAAGCCGGCTGATGCCAAGCGCGCCGGCAAAACCAGCCACAAGCGCGAATGACAACGCCTGCTTGAAAAACCGGGGCATGGAACGGTCGGTCATGGCGCATCCTCCCCTTCCGGCAGGCACTCACCACGCGGGATGCGCACCAGAATGGTTTCACGGCAGCAATCATAGGGCTCGCCACTGTCGGCTTTTGCTTGGTCGAATACACAGATTTCAACGGCCACCACGTCACCGGGATTGGCGCCAGCGAACGAAAGGCTGGCCGGCGGATTGGCGAGCGACATCGGCAAGGATGAAACCGTAACCCCCGGCGTCAGCGAAATCGCGGTCGCCGCATTGGCGTTCATGCCCACCTGATCGCTGGCGTCGAAGCGGTAAACCCATCCGCCTTCGTCGGGCGAGCAGACCATGTCGCCCCACACGTCAACGCACTGGCTTCCCGTTTCCGTATCTGTGCAATCGGGATCGCCGGGCAGGCAAATCGGGATGATGAAGGGACATTCCGGCGTTCCGGGTATGCAGCTTCCACCGCCACCACCGCCGCCGCCGCCGCCGCCATCACCGCCGCCACCGCTTCCATCAGTGCCACCACCCCCGCTGCCACCACCCCCGCTGCCACCGCCGCCGGGACCACCCGCCGCGGGCGGGAACACCAACGGCCCGCGCGGCCGCACACCTTCCGGCGCCTCCCAGCACACCACCGGCGCGGAGGCGCACCCGGTGCGATAGATGCGCAAGCCGCCTGTATGACCGCTGACCTGATCATTGGTCAGCCGCTCGTCAAAATCGATGATGTAGCTGGCGCGCGGAGGCACGTTAAAGCCGCGCACGGGTCCTGATGACGAAACCTGAACGCCATGCGCGACCAGATCACCGTCGGGAATGAACTTGCCATCCTCAAGGCGAAAGGTGCGCAGGTCCTCGCCCGTGATCCAGAGCGCCTCACCGCACAGGTCAAAGTCGCGCTCACCCTTCTGCGTATAGCCATAGCCAACGTCGATGCCGCCATTGCCATTGCGGCTGTCGCTGGCAAAGCCGATCGCATGTTCCTCCGGCGCAAAGATCCACCGGCTCTTGGTGCGGGGATCTTCGGGTTCTTCCGGCCAATAGCGATAGACAGTGGCAGGCCCTGATTGGACGAGTTCCGCGTAGTCGTAAGCACCTGTAACGGCCCGGCGTTCGGCCAGCAGCATGGCGCCATCAGCGCTGAACACGATATCGGTGATCTCCGGGGCGGCCGCACCCTCGGCCGTCACCGGCAATTCGATCTCAAGCCGCGGATCACCTGCAAAGCCGCCCTTCTCATCAAGGCCGATGGACCAGATCTCGCGCGGCTCGCGCGCCGCGTAATAGACGCGGTTGCGCCAGACGGCGATGCCGAAGACACGCCGCTGAGGATCGGCAAATCCCCAGCTTGCTGGATCAGTCGTATCAAAGCCCTCATCGCGCACCGAAGGCGGGCGGGCGCCGCGTGCGACCGCATCGCGCCCTTCAGCCCTGCGCCCATCTTCGCCATGGTCAAAATGTTCAAGAAGCCGGCCACCCATCGAGATGCGATGGATGAGACCAGAGGAAAGGTCCGTTACGAACAGCTGATTGTGGGCCGGATCATAGGCAAGATTGCCCAGCGAAGCCGGGCCGGTACCCACACCATCTGCCTCGATATTGACCAGAAGCGACACTTCACTCGTCTCGCCGTCAATACGCCAGATACTGCCCGGCCCGCCCTTCGGCCCGAACTGCCCGGCCATCCAGACCGCATTGGCGCTGCCGCGTGTCGTGCGTTCGGGCAGCCGGTCACGGTCAGCATCGGGCAGCACGAGGTTCAGGCCGAACGCCGATGTCGCTGACAGGTAAAGGTTTGGATAGGTCTCGCCATCGATGGCAACGCCAAACACATGGCCGACGTCACGCGCGCGAATGTCCAGCCGCCGCGGCACCGTCCACAAACTTCCGTCCCAAATGAACGCCGGCTTTGCGGGATTGAAAATGCGTGCGGTGGCGCCGTTGGTATCGATGAAGGTCTGGTCGATGGCGCTCTTGCCATCGGGCAATGGCTTGGTGGGATCAGGTTTGCGCACGCCCGCAAAACCCGTGACGACCGCATCGCCCAGATAGAGCAGCCGCGCGCGGGTCGCGACGGGATGCGGCGTCGCCTCGCGCAGATCCTCGCGCGCACAACAATAGCCCAGGATGAAGAGCAGTATGAGAAGCAGAAGGAGCGTCAGCCCGATCCGGCGTTCACGCCGTTTCCTCTGTTCTTCAAGATCCGCGGCAGCAGGCACACCGCCGCTGCCATTGGCTTGCGGCCCCGAACCATCAGACGCCATTTGCCCCTCCCCCCGGAAGACAATGGGTGAGAGCAAAGCATTACCGCGAAAATCATGTAATACAAGCACCACTCGGTTGACACATATGCCAACGACAAAACTGGTGATTCAGAAGATAACACCAGAAATTTATTGAATAATTCAGGCCCGCTGCAAAACACGCCAGCGCCGCTGCACCGCAACAGATGTGACGGGTGCGGCGCAGCAACCATCACTGTGCCTGAACAATGCAGTTCAAAGAGCTGCTCAATGATGCCGAAGTGTTGGGGTGGTGTGCCCTGACTTGACGGAACGCGCAGGCGGCCCTCCTATCAGCGACGGGCAATTGTGCCTGATGCTCGAAACAATGGATGCACGACATGCGGATCGCAGCACTTCGCGGATTGGTGGCATCACTTGTTCTTGCGGCCCCGCTGATCGGCTCACCGGCACAGGCTCAATCACCTGACCCGGGCGTGAGCCTCTCGGTTGACCTCATCAAGGTGCAGCAGCACCGCAACGCGCGGATCAATTTGACTTGGACGGGCACACAAGGACCGGCGACGGGATCCATCCAGATTGTCGTCGAGTACCCTGCCCAATTTCTCAACGCTGGCATCGGCGGCTCGACCGGCGGCGCCGGAGGCTGGAAGATGCGCTTGCTCGCATCAGGCAAGTGGCAACTGACGCTGTCCCTTTCCAAGAGCGCAGGTGATTTGGTTTCCGGCCAGATTTTTTCATGGTACCAGCTCAATGGTACGCTGATGAACAATCCGCAGGGCCCGGTGCAAGTGTGTGCAACGCTGGTGCGGGGTGATGTCAATAAGCTGCCTCTGACGCCAAGCCCCAAGGTCTGCGTCGACGTCAACCAATAAGGGCGTGCCTCACTTCGCCAGCTCCCCCGCCACCTTGCGGAAGCGTTCCAGCGCGGCCTCCAGATTCTCCACCACATCGGCGGCCACCTCATCGGGCGGCGGCAGAAGGTCGGGGTCGTCCAGCGCGTTGTCCTTCAGCCAGAAAATATCGAGGTTGACCTTGTCGCGGGCAAGCAGCGCATCGAGGGCAAAGCGTTTGAACTTCTCGCTTTCCGCGCGCTCCTTGCGTCGGCCAGAGCGATAGCAGGCAACAACATCATCGTCATTTGCCAGCACCGTCATACACGGCGCAAAGATTTATGGCTTGTTTGCTGCGGCGGCGCCAAAAAGAGTGGGCTCAGCGTCGCCGTGCCTGAGAAAGAGATCGGTAGCTCAGGCGCACATATTGGTATCTCTCACTCTACGGGTCAAAAAATTCTTCGTCGATCCGCTTGATGGTTAGCGTCTCCTCAGTTCGGCAACCAATGCCATGGGCCAGCATCAATCTGGCAAACTGGCTTCCGTCGATCAAAACAATGCGCTTCGACAGCATCTCGGCAGTATCACGTGCGCTTGCAGAGAAAGTTGAGGTCGTGACGAACAGACCCTTCGTCGCGCGCACCCGGTCAAGGCTTCCAAAAAAGTCGCGGATTGCGCCCGAGCCAACGGACGAACCATCTTGATAGCGCTTGGCTTGAACATAGATCCGATCAAGTCCCAGCGGGTCCTGATCGATGACACCGTCGATTCCACCATCTCCGCTTCCGCCGGTCAGTGCGCGATCCAGAGCACTGGCCGAACCGCCATATCCCATCGCGAGCAGCAGTTGTACGATGACCCGCTCAAAGAATGCGGGCTTTCCTTGGCGCACTCTCGAAAGAAGGTCTTCTGAAAGTTCTGCCTCCAGTCTGCGATATGCAACTCGGATCGTTTCGTCCGGAGTAAGTGTCGGGTCATCGACAACTTTGTCCTTGGCCACAGCGACCGGAGAGCGTTCGTCAGCGTCGCTGCTTCCATCATTACGAAAGGCCGCAAACTCCGGGAAGCGCTGCAAAAACTTGATGTCGATGCGCTCCGGCGGCGAGGCAAGCACATCGCGACCACGATCCGTGATCGTGAAGCGACCTCGGCCGCTCAGCATGACCAATCCAGCTTTCCCAAGATAGCTCTTCGACCAGTGGACCCGATTCGCGAAAGTCGTTTGGCGCCCTGACGGCAGCAAGTGTGCCCGCTCTTCCTCCGAAAGGGCCAATTCCACTGCAAGCTTTTCAATGACGTCACCAATACGCACTTCGCCCTCGGCCGACGCCCGCAGAACAGGCAACATCAAGGATTGGAAATCGGGAATGGTCACTATTGCTCTCCTAAAGCCCAGGCATTTCCCGGCCCGGCGCCAAGGTTCATCTCGCCGCGGTCTTGGACAACCCACCCCGCCGGGCCAAGCTGCGCGTCGATCTTCATGCGGGCCAGTTGCTCGGGGGTGGGCACGGAGCGGGATATTGCCCGCTGCAACCTGCACTGGCAATTCGCTTGCGGCGCGGGTCTTGCCCACTTCGCCGGTCACAAGCCGCTGCCGCCAGCCCGCCGCGCACTGACAAACGCCTCAAGATCGTCAAGCGTAAGCTCATTAGCCGTGGTCGGTTTTGGCTTGCCAACTCCGGCCACCAGCTCCAGCTGCCGGTGGGTCGCGATCGTCCCATAGCTCGTAAACGTTGTCAGCATGTCGCTATGGCCCAGATTCTGACTCCATGCCTTCAACTCTTCGGGTGTGCGGCACATCGCCTGCCCCATGCGGGCCAGCGTCGCGCGCAAACTGTGCGGATTGTAATAGGGCAGGCCCGCCGCCCCGAAAGCGCGCTTGAAAATCTCGCGGATCGGATCGGCCGTCATCCAAGGGTTCCGCGACAGGCGCACAATCGTCGCGCCGCTGTCGCCCCCCAGATCAACTACGCTGGCTGGAAATAGGGGATCATCGGGGCCAAAGCCCATCTCGGTTTGAAGGAACCGCACCCAGTCCGCGACGATGGCAAGGGGCACATCACCCACCGGAAAAAAGCCCGCGGTGAAGGTCTTGGCCTTTTTGGTGCGCACTTCCCGCGCGTCCCAGAAGACCTTTCGGGCAGCAATGTCGATGTGTTTCAGCTTCAGGGAGGCCACGGCCCCATCGCGGCCCCCGGTCAGGAGGATGAAGGCCACCACCGCCCGGTCTCGTTTCTCCATCGGCGTTGATGTCGGCATGATCGAAAGCACGTGCAGCACTTGAGCCAGTTCGGGCGAGGGTTTCTCGCGCCGTCCCTCGGCCACCCGCACATCATGGTCCGACGGCGAAAAATAGGCGGCGTCTGAAGGCTTGATGCGCGAGCGATAACCCGGCTGGTCAGCCAACCAGAGGAAAAATGCGCAGAGATGGCGCAGTATCGAGGCGATGGTGGCCCGGCTCAGCGGTTTCGCCGATCCGTCCCTGCGGCCCTGCTTGGCCAGCTGCATCTTGAACCCGCGCGCCTGCTCCACGTGAAACTTCCGGAAGGACCGAAAGCCCGTATAGGCTTCAAAGCGGGCGATGGCGGCGGCCGCCATGTCGATGGTGGCGGCCGACCGCCCCCGCGCCTCGCTCAACCAGCGACAGTACTGCTGCTTGATTCGCTCATTCTCAGGGCAATGATCAGGCTTCGACATCACACTTCTCCTCTGGGCAACATTTAGGAACGGTGCCCGCCGCTCCATTAGACCTCGGCGGCCTCTTCGACCAAATAGGTCAGATGCCACTTCACGCGGCGCGCGGAAGCATTGCGGCGGGCCATGTCAGACGCCGCGCTCGATGAGCTTCTGGATGTCCTCAGCCCGCCAGGCGGTGATGCGTGGGCCGAGCTTCACCGGCTGGGGAAAGCGTCCGGTTCTGACGCCCTCCCACCATGTGGATCTGCTGACCGGAATGGGGCCTGCAGGCGCAAGGATCGCAGCGAGCCGCAGAAGGCCGGAGGATGGTGATGCGCTTTTCTCTGTCATGTCCGAATCCATCTCGTTGGATGGAGTCGGTTCTGACTGGTCGATCAGGCTTTGTGCGGGATATCCGGAAAGGCTTTCCGGATATCCGGCAGCTTGGCCAATTCCACGAAAGGGCGCCTAGCCCAACATAACGTCCGGAAAACGCTCACGAACAGCCGCAACAGCTTCCCTAAGCGTACTCCGCACCGTGCCGTCATCGATCGGGATACCGATCTTGGCGCCGTCCTCGACGATTTCAGCAGGCACCTTAGACCGTGGTGCAGATGGATTATATGCATACCCACGGCGTGCCATGATAACCACCAGCCTCTGATATTTGAAAATAACCTTTGGGTTCGGCTCTTCATCCATCTGCAAGGCCTGCGCGCTCGCCGCCGCGCGAAGCGCCTCAATCTCTTCCCGGAGAGTCGAAATCTCTGTCGCTTGGTCACGAACACAAGCATTGAGAGACTCGGCATGCTTCGCTGCCTTCTCGCGCTCGGTCGCAAGGCGCGCTTCAAAGGCAGCGGTCAACTCGCGCTGTTGGTCTTGCGCTTGCCTCGCCACAGCCATCGCCTTGGTCGCACGCTCGTTGGCGATGCGATAATGCTCGGGCCAGTCGGCAATCACCTGTCCGTACCGCGTGACGTGCTCAATCAGAGCTACCGGCACATCGAGTTCAATCCGATTAGCCCAGCCCAAAAAAAGCCCGGGTGAGTTCTTTGTGGCCAACAGCCTTGCTTCGGCTGCCCTTTGGGTAAGATCCATGCGCCGCCCGAACTCTTTGGCCAGCGGCAACGAGCCGACCAAGTGTTTGATGCCAGACCACCGCACTTGCTGCGGATCTTTACCCAGGCTCAGCGCCACGCCCTCCTCAAGCGTCCAACGCGCGCAGCGGCTCCAATGAGCGAAGTCTGCGTCACGGGCTGGATCGTTGTAGTAGGCGATGGGGTCAAAGGGCTTACCGGGACCTTTCACCATCAATTTCTCTCCCCCGACTTCAGCCCCCACCAAAAGCCAAATCGTGTTGTTGACGGCCCCAGATGATGAGCGATTCGGGTCGCGGTGCAAACGATGATCCCGTCAAAGCCGCAAAGCTTCGGAAATTGCAACTCATTGTTCTGTATTGGCAATTCTTGCGAGAGCAATTCTAGCGCGGTCGACGATCCCTCAGTGCCACCATCGGCAGCACATTGGTGGTGGCGTCCCCGCGCAACCCGTCCAGAAGATCCGCCCACCACTGCGCCATCACCCGGCGCTCTGTCATCGCATCACCGCGGGCATAGGCGCGGCGCACGGCGTCGCGGTCCTGATGCGCCAGCGAGCGCTCGATCGCATCCGGCGAAAAGCGGTTAGAGGCGTTGAGGATTGTTGACGCCGTCGCGCGAAACCCATGACTCGTGTGCACATCCGCCCCCACGCCCATCCGGCGCAGGGCGAGGTTCATCGTGTTCTCGCTCATCGGCCGGCGCGAACGGCCGACTGCGGGAAACACATAACCTTCAGGCCCTGTCAGCTCTTTCAGGGTGCGCAGAATGGCAATCGCCTGCCGCGACAGGGGCTTCACATGGGCCTGCCGCAACTTCATGCGCTCGGCAGGCACCGTCCAGAGCGCACGCTCCAGATCGAACTCGCTCCACAGGGCCTGCCGCAACTCGCCCGGGCGGGGATAGAGCAATGCCATCAGTTGGAGTGCGGCGCCGGTGATCGGGCTGTTCTGGGCATAGATGTCGATCAGGCGCAGAAGGTCCCCCAGCTTCTGCTCATCCGTAATGGCGGCATGGTGCTTCTGCTTCGGGCTCGCAATGGCCCCGCGCGTGGCCGCCGAAGGATCCGCGTCCGCAATGCCGTGCTGCATGGCAAGCCGGAACACTTCGCCGATGACGGTGCGCATGCGCCGTGCGGTCTCAAGATTTCCGGTATCTTCTTCCCGGCGCAGCGCGGCCACCACATCCAGTGTCCGGATTGCCGCGATCGGCATGGGCGCAAGCGACGCCTCCAGCTTGCCCAGAATCCATTTGACCTTGGTGATCGTCACCGGGGCCCTGCCCGCCTTGACCTTCTTTTCGACCAGCCGGTCAGCGACAGCGCCAAATGTGTTGGCGGCAAACAGGCGTCGCTGCTCCAAAACCTCGCGCTTGACCGCAGAGGGGTCCCTGCCTTCATCCAGCTGGCGGCGGGCCGCGTGGGCCTTTTCGCGCGCATCGCGCAGCGAGACGTCGGGATAGGTCCCAAGGGCAAGCAGCTTGGTCTTGCCGCCGAAGCGGTACTCAAGCCGCCAGTAGCGGCCGCCATTGGGCATCACCCACAGCTGCAGCCCGCGCCCGTCCGACATCTTGCGCACGCCGGTTCCCGGCTTCGCTTTCCGGACGGTGGTGTCAGTCAGCTTGTCGCGCAGCCATGCCATAGTGATGAGATTCCGGTATCGACGGTTTTGGCCGCCTTTGATACCGTAATTTCTACCGGAACCTTTCATGAATGTCAAAAAATGACGCTGGACGTCATCGGACGAAAAATACGCCTATCCACATGATATAAAAGACATAATCGGATTGTTCTGGACAACGTCGGATTTTGGGATGGTGCCGCTTGCGTGACTCGAACACGCGACCCCCTCATTACGAATGAGGTGCTCTACCGGCTGAGCTAAAGCGGCCCGAAGGAAGCACGGCGTCCATGCACATCTGTGACGCCCGCCCTTGAAAGCGCCGGGAAAATAGGGGGAGAACCCCTTGGCCGCAACAGTTCAATTGCCCGGGCGGGTGCTTTTTCGCTTGCGCCTGCTCGGTAAAGTGCGGGGGCATTGCGCAATTTGGAGCCTGAGGGGCCAAGACGGCGACAGCGCCTGGCGGGCGGGCGCCATTTCGGGGAGCTTTTGATGACTTTTGCCTTGACCATGCGGGCATTTTCACGGGCGGGCTTTCTGGCGGGCCTGATGGTGGCTGCCTTTATCTGGCCGGGCCTTGCCCCCTTGGCCGGGGCGCAGGATCGCCCCCGCGAGGAATGGGAGGCGATGTTTGATGAAACCGCCACCGCCTCGGCCATGCCGATGACGCTGGAAAATGGCGTGCTGAAGGGGCCGGGCGCCGAATTTCTCATCCGCCGTGGTTCACAAGCACGTTTCGTGATGTTCGGCGAGGAGCACGGCATCGGCACAATTGCCGACATCGCCACCGCCTATGTCACGGCGCTGGGGCCGGCCGGGTTTACGCGCGCCGCCATCGAAACCGATCCGTGGATGGGGACGCGCCTTGAAACCACGCTGCGCAAGGGCGGCATGGAGGCCCTGCGTGATTATTTCCGCGCGCCCGGCAACAAGCTCTCGATCCCGCTTTATTTCTGGGAGGGCGATGCACGCTTTGCCCAGGCAGTAATCGCCAATGCCGGAGAAGATGCCCCGGCTCTCTTTGGCCTCGATCAGGTTTTCACCTATGCGGCACAGACGCTGCTGGCTGAAATTGCCACACGCAGTGTTTCTGCCGAGGCGCGCGCCCGCGCGCAGGCGCTTTCGTTGCGTGCCGGTTCAGAAGACAGTTTTCTGGGCAAGGCCGAACCCGAAGCGCTGCAATCGTTGCGCGCCCTTCTCGATGCAGAGGGCGACAGGCCGCTGATCGAGATCGTTGATGCGATGATGGCGTCCGCTGAAATCTATGCGCCCTTCGTCTCGGAAAGCGCAACCAGCATCTATGAGGCGAACCTTGCCCGCGAAACGCTGATGAAGCGCAATCTGATGGCAGCTCTGGGCAAGCTCGACAGCGGCGAGGACATGCCGCGCATCTTTCTCAAATTCGGCGCCTGGCATCTTTATCGCGGTCTGTCGCCAACATTGGTGCCTGCCCTTGGCGGCTTTGTGGCCGACCTTGCCCTGATCCGGGGCGAAGAGACGTTTTCGGTTGTGGTGCTGTGCGGGCCGGGGGCACAGACAGTTGATCTCTCGGGCAATGCAATGCCGTGCAACGAAAAGTTCGAGGAAGACAGCGGCCGCTTTGCCCGCCACGTGGCGGAAGAGGGCATGACGGTGTTTGACCTGTCGTGGTTCAAGAAGAAGCCCAAACGCCTTGGCATCATTCCTGAAGCCTTCCGCGACATGGTGCTGGCCTATGATGCGCTGGTGATCGTGCCCGGCGCCGAACCGGCCGTGTTTGTGGTGCCGCCGGGGGAGTGAAATTTTCTCTTTCCTTTCGCCTCCCCCTGTTCATGGGCTCTCGGATTCACACATCTTGCTTCCACCTCCTCCGCAATTCATTGCGGGGGAGGTCGGATCGCTCTTGCGATCCGGGTGGGGGCCTTGTTTTCCGCCAATTTCCCCCACCCGCGATGCAAGAGCATCGCCTTGCGCTTCGCTCACCCCCGCGCCAAGGAGCGCGGGCGGAGGCGGAAAAAGTCCA
>DEIC01000012.1:0-4014 GCA_002352285.1 Alphaproteobacteria bacterium UBA2784
TTCCTCAACCGCGCGCTGGGCGTTGCCAATCAGTACCGGTTGCAGCAGCGCCTGTTCTCGGGCGAGTCGATTTCAAAGGAGCTGTTCGGCAATGCGCTTCAACTGGCGGCGACGCGCAACCTCATCAAGCCGGGTGCGCCCGACCTGAAGCAGCGGCGCGAAGAATTTGCCGCCGACATCGCCGAAGCCATTCGCCGCATCAATGTGATCCGCGATCTTGCCATGCGTGATACCGCCCTTTCACCTGCCCGGCCCGTTTCCTGATTCCTGCCCTGATGATCTGAAAGCCACCATGCGCCCCGACCAGCTTGCCAAACTTGACGCCGAGATTTTTGCCGCTCCCAAGGGGCCGAAGATCGCCGCCTTTTTCGACTTTGACGGCACGCTGATATCCGGGTTTTCGGCGGCCACTTTCGTGCGCGACCGCATCCGCCGGATGGAAGTGTCACCCTCCGAACTCTCTGCGCTTTTCTTTGCCGGGCTTGACGCCAGCCTGGGGCGCAAGGACATGGCGAGCGTAATCGCCGAAGCCGCCTCGATGTGGAAGGGCAAAAGCGAAGAAGAGCTGATCGCGCTGGGCGAAAAACTCTTCCGCAAGTCGATTGCATCAGTCGTGTTCCCGGAGGCGCGCGCGCTGGTCGCCGCGCATCAGAAGATGGGGCACATTGTGGCGATTGCCTCGTCGGCCACACGATTCCAGATTGCACCGCTGGCCCGCGATCTGGGCATTGAACATATTCTGTGCACGGAGCTTGCCGTCAAGGATGGCAAGCTGACCGGCGCGATCAAGGGTGATGTGCTGTGGGGCGAGGGCAAGGCGAATGCGGTTGACCGCTTTTGCCACAAGAAGAAGCTCGATCTGAATGAGTGCTTTGGCTACGCCAACGGCGATGAAGACATATTCTTCCTCGACATTGTCGGCAAGCCGCGGCCCGTCAACCCTGCACCGGCACTGGCCCGCCATGCACGCGAGCATGAATGGCCCATCCGCCGCTTTGAAAAGCGCGGCGGCATACCGAGCCTTACTTCCGTTGCGCGCACGACGGCGGCGATCATGGGTGCGGGTGCTGCCATGGGGCTGGGTGTCGGGATCGGGCTTTTGAACCGCAACCGGCGCGATGCGGCGAACACCGTCACCAGCGTTGGCCCGGAATTGTCGCTGGCGCTGGCGGGCGTCACTCTCAACATCACGGGCGAAGACAATGCGTGGGCAAAGCGGCCCGCCGTTTTCATCTTCAATCACCAGAGCGGCATTGATCCGATGGTGGTGGGCGCCATCCTGAAGCGCGATTTTACGGGCGTGGCCAAGAAGGAACTGCTCCGCAATCCGCTGATCGGACCGGCCGGCTATCTGATGGGTGCAGCCTTTGTTGATCGCGGCAATACGGATCAGGCCAGGAAGGCGCTTGAGCCGGTCGTCGAGAAGCTCAAGAGCGGCACGTCGATCATCATTGCGCCGGAGGGCACGCGATCGCCGACGCCAACGCCCGGCCCCTTCAAGAAGGGCGCGTTCCACATGGCGTTGCAGGCGGGCGTTCCGATTGTTCCCATCATCATCCGCAATGCGGGCGAGATCATGTGGCGCGATGCGATGATCGCCAATGCAGGCACGATTGACGTTGCCATCCTGCCACCGATGGATATTTCGCACTGGTCGCTCTCTGACTTGGATGCGCATGTTGCGAAGCTGCGCGACATTTACGTGGCGGCGCTTGCCGACTGGCGCATCGCCGAGGCACTGGCGCGCGGTGACGCCGCGCCCAAAAAGCGTGCGGCAAAGAAGCGGGCGCCGAAGAAAGCGGGGTGAGGGAAATGCATGGCCAATACTTCCTTGTCGTGAGCCTTCGTCGAGCCACCCAGTTCATCTATGCGATCTTTCCCTCTCCCCTCGGGGAGAGGACGCGAGCACTTGCGAGCGGGTGAGGGGGAAATTCTGCGCATGTAGCCCCCTCACGAAATTTGCAACGGCAAATTTCTGCTCTCCCCGAGGGGAGAGCGAAGAACGGCAAGGAGATTAGCCCATGCCCCCACTGACCGAAACCAAAACCGTCACGCTCGCCAACGGCCTTGCCTTCGAGGTCGATCAGTGCGGCAGCGGCGATGTGCTGGTGCTTTGCCTGCACGGCTTTCCTGAATCAAAATTTTCCTGGCGCTTCCAGATGCCGATGCTGGCAGAGATGGGCTATCGCGTGTGGGCGCCCAATCTGCGCGGCTATGGTGCGAGTGCACGGCCCAAGGGCGCACGCAACTATCGCATCGACCGGCTGGTGGAGGATGTGGAGGGGCTGATCGCTGCGTCCGGCACGCGCGAGACGATCATTCTTTCGCATGACTGGGGCGGCATCATTGCCTGGCAATGCGCCATCCGAAAAATCCGCACGCTGACGAAACTGATCGTGTGCAACTGTCCGCACCCGCAACGCTTCCGTGATGTCTATGCGCAGACGAAGGATCAGAAGAAGCGCAGCTGGTATGTGAAATTCTTCCAGATTCCGTGGCTGCCTGAATTCCTTTTGCGCCGGAACAATGCGGATGCCATCCGCCGCGCCTTTGTTGACATGGCGATCGACAAGTCGCGTTTTCCGAAGGACGTCACCGATCATTATCGCGCCAACGCGATGATCCCGGGTGCGATGACGGCGATGCTGAACTATTATCGCGCCATTGTGCGCTATGACCGCAAGAATCTCGAGAAAGCGCCGGTCCGGGTGGATGTGCCAACACTCCTCATCTGGGGTGAGGAAGACACCGCACTGTCGAAGGCGACCGCTGAAGGCACGGGCGCCTATGTCAAAGATCTGACCACACGCTTCATTCCGCGCGTGTCGCATTGGGTGCAGCAAGAGGCGCCGGAGCCCGTGAACGCCATGATCGCCGCGTGGCTTTCAGGCAAACCGGTGCCGGAAGCGGGCGCGCTTTAAGGTTAATCCACAAGAGTCTTCATCGCGCGGGCCTTTCCAGACGTTCCGCCATATTGAGGACATTGCGCGCGCGCACGTAAACTCCGGCGGGGTCACCAGATATCCAGCCGGGTCCACTTGCCGCAGACGCTTGCCGAGTTCATCAGCCGCAACGGTTCGCGCCGCGAGCCGGTTTTTGTGTTTGATCCGGCGCGCCGCCGCATCGCGTGGGGCAATCGGGCAGCATGCACCTTCTTTGGTGCGGCATCGGCGCTGGAACTGATTGAGCGCAGTTTCTCACGCAGCGATGCACTGACGCTTGCCGTGCAGGAGATTTCCGGGCGGCTGCGCCGCGATGGCGTGGTGAGCGAGACGCTGCATTTCGCGCCCATCGACAGCCCGCGCGACTGTGCCGCCGATATTGAGCAGGTCATGGCCGATGGCGGCCGCGTGCTTTTGGGCATCGCCATGCTGGCTGCCGATGAAACCGGCGGCGAGACACGCAGGCTGGCGCAGGGTTTTGTCGAAGCGCCCGTGCCCATGGCGCTCTTTCAGTCCGACGGCGGTCTTGCCGCCGCAAATGGCGAGGCGCAGGCGCTTGGCCTTGATGCGCCTTTGGCAAATCTCCTGGGCTCCTCGTATGCTGCGGATGCCTTCGTGCAATCCGTCATGGCGCAAGGCGGTTTGAGCCGCGTGCACATGATCGAGAGCGCGAGTGGCGCGCTTTCCATGCGCCTTGATGCGGTGCGCATTGCCGATGCCGCCGCGCCGCGCGCTCTGGTGCTTGTCACATTCACCGACATCAGTGATCGCGCGTATCTTGAAGCGCCGGTCCCACAGGCAGCGCCAACCGCCAGTGCGCCGCAAGATGCGCCGCAGGCCGCACCACCGCCAGCGCCGGTTGACATGTTGCCCGCGTTCAGGACGCTTCTTGCCGCCATGCCCGATGGCGCGTTACTGGTTGATCTTGAGGGCATGGTGCGCGCGTGGAACTTGCAGGCAAACACGCTGCTTGGTGGTGCGCTCGCCGAAAACATGTCGTTTGTCGCGCTTGCTCCCGCCAGCCTGCGCGATGATCTTTCCGAGTATCTGCAAACGCAGCGCAGCGGCGCCA
>DEIC01000012.1:4066-5007 GCA_002352285.1 Alphaproteobacteria bacterium UBA2784
CCGCTGAACGCGGTCATCGGCTTTGCCGAGATCATGGAACAGCAACGGCTGGGGCCGATCGGCACTGCGCGCTATGCCGAGTATGCGCGCGACATCCGCGAGAGCGGGCAATTGCTCCTCAGCCTCATCAATGACCTGCTTGATCTTTCCAAGGTCGAGGCGGGGCGCATCGAGCTTGATCCTGACAGTATTGCGCTTGCGCCGCTGATTGCATCCTGTGTGTCGATCATGGCGCCACAGGCGGAGAAGGCGGGCATCGGCATCGCCAGCGCCGTTGCCGAGAAACTTCCCGATGTTGTGGCTGATGCGCGCAGCCTGAAGCAGATCCTGCTCAACCTTCTGTCGAATGCGATCAAGTATAACCGCAAGGGCGGCAAGGTGATCGTCAGTGCGGCGATGGCGAAGGATGGTTCGCTTGCGCTGAGCGTCAGCGATGACGGGCCGGGCATGAGCGCGGATGATCTCAAGCGTGCGCTTGAACCCTATCAACGGGCCAAGGGGGCCTCGCGCGCCAAAGAGGGCACCGGCCTTGGCCTGCCGCTGGCGCGCGCCCTGATCGAGGCGAACAAGGCGCAGTTCATGATCGAGACGGCGCCGGGCAAGGGCACGATCGTGCGCATGGTTTTCCCCAACGCACTTGTACTGGCCGAATAGCGCGTTGCGGCGGGCGCGGGCCTCATGCGAGATTGGGCCATGCGCTTTCGCCTGCCCAGCCGATCATCCCTGCCGCGCGCGGCCCTGACCATCGGGGCCGGTGTCCTTGCGGGATTTCTGGCGCTGCCCATCGTTGCTGTTGTGCTGTCACTGGGCGATGGCGCTAGCCCGGTTGTCGCGCATCTGATGGATACGGTGCTCTTTGAGCACATCACCAATTCGCTGATGCTGAGCCTTGCGGTAGCCATCGGCACCATTGCCGTGGGCGTGCCAGCCGCATGGTTTGT
>DEIC01000012.1:5228-6967 GCA_002352285.1 Alphaproteobacteria bacterium UBA2784
GCCGATTTTGGCGCGGTCTCCTATTTCGGTGTGCAGACATTTACGACCGGCATCTATCGCGCGTGGTTCAGCTGGGGTGATCCGGTTGCCGCCCAGCAACTGGCGACGGGACTTCTGGCGTTTGTGCTCCTGCTGCATGCGCTGGAGCGGATCAGCAGGGGCCGGGCGCGCCATTTCCATGCAACCAACCGCTATCGCCCGCTGCCGCATGACGCGCTGACCGGCGCGCGCGGCATCGGAGCTGCGATGCTGTGCGCGCTGCCCGGCGTGTTCGGCTTCTTTCTGCCAGTCATCGCCCTTGTCCGGCTGGCGATGGTGTCCGAGATATCTCCATTGTCGCCGCGCTTTATTGATGCGGCGGGTCACTCGATCATCCTGTCACTGGGTGCGGCGCTGATTGCGGTTGCTGGTGCGCTCATCATCGCCTTTGCCGCGCGCGGCGGGCGTTCGCTTGTAGCGCGCCTTGCCTCGCGCATTGGTGAACTGGGCTATGCCGTGCCGGGGCCGGTAATTGCGGTTGGCATATTGGTGCCGCTGATCGGCATTGACCGGATGCTGAGCGCCGCGTCGGGATCAACCGCGTCATTGGTGCTGACGGGCAGCGTGTTCGGGCTTCTTTATGCCTATCTTGTCCGCTTTCTGGCTGTGGCGCTGCGTGGCGTCGATAGCGGGCTGTCGCGCGTGACGCCCAGCATGGATGCGGCCGCCCAGGTGCTGGCGCGCAGCCCGTTCCACGCATTGACCCGCGTGCATGCCCCCATTGTTGCGCCCAGCCTTTTGACAGCGGGGCTGATGGTGTTCGTGGACGTGATGAAGGAACTGCCGGCCACACTCATCATGCGGCCGTTCAATTTCGATACGCTGGCGGTTGTCACCTATAATTTCGCGTCAGACGAACGTCTGGCGGATGCGGCATGGCCTGCGCTTGCGATCGTGGCTGCGGGGTTGTTGCCCGTGATCCTTCTGATGCGCGGATCGGCAGGCGCGCGTGCGGGAACGGCTGGCCTGCCGCAAGCAGNNAAGGCCGACTGGGCCGCGTCGCTGGCCAGATATTCAATCAGGCGCACGGCGGCATCGCGGTTGGGGGCGTGGGCGGCAACGCCTGCGCCAGAGATGTTCACATGCGCCCCTTCGCCATCCTGATCGGGATAGACAATGCGCACGGCTTCGGCGACCGCCTTGTCGTCGGCATTTTCCGAACCGGCAAGGCGCGCGAGATAATAGGTATTCGAGATCGTCACGTCGCAGATGCCTGCCGCAACCGCCTTCAGCTGGTCAGTGTCGCCGCCGGTTGGTGTCTGCGCGAGATTGGCAACGATGCCGGCGGCCCATTCACCCGCCTTCTCCTCGCCCCAGCGCGCGATCAGCGCGCCGGTCAGCGAAAGATTGTAGATGTTGGAGCCAGAGCGCATGCACAGGCGGCCCTTGAGGCGCGCATCGGCGAGATCAGCATACGAATCCACAAAATCGAGATCGGTGGCGCGCTTGGCCACCATGATGACACGCACGCGGGTGGTGAGGCCGAACCAGTGATTGCCCGGCTCACGCAGCGTTTCGGGAATGCGCGCAGCAAGCACTTCTGACTCAACTGCCTGCAACAGGCCCTTTGATTGCGCACGCCAGAGATTGCCCGCATCAGCCGTGATGAAGACATCGGCGGGGCTGCCCGCACCCTCCATCTCGATGCGCTGGAGGATTTCGTCGGTCTTGCCCTCAAGGATGTTCACCTTGATGCCGGT
>DEIC01000012.1:6985-9736 GCA_002352285.1 Alphaproteobacteria bacterium UBA2784
CGCAGGCCCACGAGAGCCATGGCCTGCTTGCGAGTGCATTGCGTTTGCTCAATCTGGGGCTTTTGCGAATGATTATCAAGTTCATAAATGACGCATGATGCGACGGCTTCCTCTGCTAGCATGGCGCCCTCGCGTTTGGTGAATGAGGGATGCAGCCGACCATGGGTAAATTCTTCAAGATATTGGCCGGATTGGTGTTTTTCCTGATTGCGGCGGTGGCGCTGGCGATCTGGCTCATCCCCCTCGACAGCTATAAAAGCGAGATCACGCGCCTGGCCCGGGAGGCGACCGGCCGCGACCTTATTATCAACGGCGACATCTCGCTTTCGGTCTGGCCGGAGATCGGGCTTGAGGTCCACGACGTCACCTTCTCGAATGCCGAGGGGGCCCATGAGCCCCTGATGGCCTCGATGAAGAGCCTTGTTCTGGGCGTCGAGCTGATGCCGCTCTTTTCCGGTGAGTTGCGCGTCAACCGCCTGACACTGAACGAGCCTGAGCTCCATCTCGAGACCTTCAAGGGCGGCGGCAACAACTGGACATTTCCGGCGGAGGCAGAAGCTTCTCCCGAAAGCGAACCAGCCGATGGACCGGGCCTTGCCGGCATCAAGCTCGAGAATGTCACGCTGGAAGGCGGCACGATCACGCTGCGCGACGGCAAGGCGGGCACTGTTGACCGGCTGGATGACATTGCCATCGGTCTTGAACTCAAGGGGCTCGATCATCCGCTCATCATTGATGGCGCTGTGACGTGGAACGGCGAGCGTCTGGCGATTGACGCCACAGTGGCATCGCCACGCGCGCTTCTGGAGGGCGGCGCCTCCGGCCTTCTCCTCAAGCTCGATTCTGATGTCGCGGTGGCGTCCTTTGACGGCTCCTACAATGTCGAAAAGAGCGCGGCACAGGGCGCGCTGACGCTGCAAACATCGTCGCTGCGCCGGTTCCTGCGCTTTGCGGGAACGGACATGGCGGAAGGTGACGGGCTGAACGCCTTTTCGCTCTCGGGCAATCTGACTTATGCGTCGGGACAGATCGGCTTCAAGCGCGCCAAGCTGACGCTTGATGAC
The DNA here is from genome assembly GCA_002352285.1 of Alphaproteobacteria bacterium UBA2784. Taxonomy (GTDB): domain Bacteria; phylum Pseudomonadota; class Alphaproteobacteria; order Micropepsales; family Micropepsaceae; genus UBA2784. Next base: position 8,050 of record DEIC01000012.1, read on the forward strand.
ATGACGGGTGAAGGCGACATCCTGGCAACGCTGGGCAGCGTGCCCACCNNGATGGCTGGAGCGATGAGCCGATTGATCTTTCGGGTCTGCGTGGCGTCGATGCTGAATTCACGGTCAGCGCGGGCGAGCTTTATTTCCGCAAATTGCGCGCAGGCCAGTCGCGTCTGAAACTTGCGCTGCGCAATGGCGTACTCAACGCCGTGCTGGAAGAGCTGCAACTCTATGACGGTCGCGCCAGCGGATCGCTGGTGGCCGACGGGTCGCGCGGCACGCCCGCCATCCGCGCGGCCATGGACGTGGAGGGCGTCAAGGCCGTCACGTTCCTTGCTGATGCGGCAGGGTTTGATGACGTTGAAGGCATTGGCGCACTCAAATTCGATCTGCATGGCACTGGCCGCAGCCAGCGCGCGCTGATGAACAGCCTGTCGGGCCAGGGGCGCTTTGGCTTTGACGATGGCGCGATTGTCGGCGTTGATCTTGAAGCCATCGCCCGCTCGGTGATGAATGCGCTGTCAGGCGATGCGCTTTCTAGCGGCGCGAAGACGGAATTTGTCGAGATGGGCGGCTCGTTCACCGTTGAACGCGGCGTTGTTACCAATACCGACTTCAAGCTTCTGAACGCCATTCTGACGATTGCGGGCGAAGGCGAAGTGGGGCTTGGCGCGCGCACAATCAATTACCGTTTCCTGCCGACGCTGGCGGCGCTGACCGGGGATGAAAGTCTCGGCGGCCTTGCTGTGCCCTTCATCGTGCGCGGCAGCTGGAACGATCCGACCATCGAGGTGGACTGGGAGCGCATGGGGGCGCTGATCCAGAGTGGCGCCATCAGCCTTGAGAGCCTGCAAGGGTTGCTGGATGGCGGGCTTGATCCGTCGCGCTTTGCCAATCTGCCGGGCAATGTGCTGCAAAGCCTGCAGGGTGACATACCGGCTCTGGCCGGGCTTGAGGCCATTCCCGGGCTTGGCGGNNGGCGGCAGTGATGCCGACAATCCGCTCTCCGGATTCTTCCCCGAGGCGGAAGAGGATTTGCTGCCCGAACTTCCGTCCACGGATGATTTCGGCTCGCTCTCCGACATTCCCGATTTCATTCCCGACGCCGTACCGGAAGTGATGCCGGAAGCGGTTCCAGCCGCACCTTCCATGCCCGACATGACAGCGCCCGCCGATGTTCCCGGCTTTGTGCCAGCGGCACCCGCGCCATCGGTACCGGAATCGGTGCCCGCTGTTGTGCCGGAAACCGCGCCGCCTGCGCCGATGCCGGAATTGCCGGTAGAGGCGCCCGCTCTTGCGCCGCCCGTTGAAGCGCCGCCTGCGGTCGAGCCACCAGCCACTCTGCCCGCCGAGGCACCTGCGATTGAGACGCCGCCTGCTGAAACGCCGGCGCCCGCACCAGAGATCGCGCCTCCGGTGGAAACGGCGCCAGTCGAGGTTCCACCCGTCGAAGCTCCGCCTGTCGAGGCGCCACCCGTCGAACCACCTTCCGAGACACCAGCGGCGGTGCCCGAAGAACCCGCGCCGACGCCGGCACCGGGCCGTGGGCGCGACCGTGACCGCGGGGGGCCGGGCAGAGAGGGGCGGGATCGCAGCAATGCGCCGGAGATCACTTGCCGCCCTGCGCCAGAAGAGGGTGCGCCGGAAGTCGCGCTGCCGCCCGAAATTGCAGCACTTCCATTGTGCGAAGCCGGGG
>DEIC01000105.1 GCA_002352285.1 Alphaproteobacteria bacterium UBA2784
ATCAGAAGATCGGCGCGGTTCATCGCAAGATTGGCTTCATAGGTGCCGTGCATGCCCAGCATGCCCAGCCATTGCGGATCAGAGGCAGGAAATGCGCCCAGCCCCATCAGCGTGGAGGTCACGGGAAACCCGGTCTCCCGCGCCAGTGTGCGCAAAGTGCGCGATGCCTCCGGCCCCGCATTGATGACGCCACCGCCGGTGTAAAGCACGGGCCGCTTGGCCGCTGCCATCATGTCGACCGCCTGCGCAATGCGCGCGGCATCCCCCTTCACGCGCGGGCGATAGGTTTTGTGGCGGATGTCCTTCGGTCCGACATAGACACCCTTCTTGAACTGCACGTCTTTTGGGATGTCGATCAGAACCGGGCCGGGCCGCCCCGTGGTCGCCACATAGAACGCTTCGTGGATGATGCGCGCGAGATCGTTCACGTTCTTCACCAGCCAGTTGTGCTTGGTGCAGGGCCGCGTGATGCCGACTGTATCGGCCTCCTGAAACGCATCATTGCCGATCAGATGCGTGGGTACCTGGCCCGTGATGCAGACCAGCGGAATGGAATCCATCAACGCGTCGGTCAGGCCTGTCACCGCATTGGTGGCGCCGGGGCCTGACGTCACGAGCAGCACGCCCGGCTTGCCGGTCGAGCGGGCATAGCCCTCCGCCGCGTGGGCAGCACCCTGCTCGTGCCGCACCAGAATGTGCTCGATCGCCGCACCATCCTGAAACAGCGCGTCATAGATCGGCAGAACCGCGCCACCCGGATAGCCGAAAATGTGGGCCACGCCCTGATCCTTGAGCGCGCGGATCACGATCTCCGCACCGGTCAGCAGTTCTTCGTTCTCCGCGCCCGTCTCTGAGCTCATGGCACTTCATCCGTTTTGGTCAAAAAGAAAGGGGCCAAGGGGCCCCACACACACGCCATCCCAACCGCGTCCCTTCAGGGACTGGTTCGGACGGCGCCTGATACAAGAATCACAAACTGTCGCATCNNGATCGCGACCGCAGGGTCACAAGCGGGCACGGGCACCACATGCCAGCCGGGCATCTGGTGGCGGAACCAGGTCATCTGCCGCTTGGCATAGGCGCGCGTTTCCGCCTTCGCCCGGGCGACAGCTTCCTCAAGTGATACCGCGCCCGCCAGATGGTCCATCAAGGGCCTCACGCCCAGGGCACGCAGGGCCGGCCATTCCGGTTGCGGCGACAGCGCCGCAAACGCCCTCACCTCTTCCAGAGCGCCCGCCGCCATCATCGCATCAAAGCGCGCCTCGATACGGCGCGTCAGCCATGCCCGGTCTGGTTCGATCACAACGGCAAGCGCACGCGCCATGTCGATCAGCGGCGTGCCCTTCACCTTCTGCCATTCCGAAAGTGGCTTGCCCGTGCCCTTCGCCACTTCATAGGCGCGCACCACACGCTGCGTGTCATTGGGGTTGAGGCGGCTGGCGGCCTCCGCGTCCTCGGCTGCCAGCGCCGCAAAAAACCGCTCGGCCCCCAATTCAGCGCGCAGACGGCGCGCCGCCGCGCGCACATCTTCGGGCACCGGCGGCACCGGCGACAACCCGTGCATCAACACATGGAAATAGAGCCCGGTGCCGCCCGCCACGATGGCGAGTTTGCCGCGCGCATGGGAAGCATTGATCTCCTCAACCGCGCGTTCCGCCCATAGGGCCGCAGAAAAGGGTTGCGACGCGCGCACGCTCCCATAAAGCCGATGTTCGGCAGCGGTCAGATCATCGGCCCCCGGCCGCGCCGTCAGGATGGAAAGCTCGGCATAGACCTGCATCGAGTCGGCATTGATGATGACGCCATCATGCGCACGCGCCAGCGCCAGCGCCGCGGCTGACTTGCCGCTGGCCGTTGGCCCTGCAATAAGCACGGTGTCCTTTTTGCCGCTCAATCGTTTGTCCTTTCCGGTTCGCGCCCAGCATGAAATACATCGCCATCCTTGTGGGCAACCGCTTTGAGCGCGGCCTTTCCGCTGGCATCGTCGCAGAGGCGCGCGGCGCATTTGCGGGCGGCGACATCAACTGGCTCGCCCCCGGCCTCGCCGCCGAGTTTCCGGTATCCGCGCCCGCCGACCTGCAGGATTTTGCCCGCACGCATGCCATTGATGCCGTCATCTTGCCGCGGGAACATCGCCGCAAGCGGCTGCTGGTTGCTGATATGGACTCAACCATCATCGGCTGCGAGTGCATTGACGAGATTGCCGACTTTGCGGGCCTCAAGGCTGAGATTTCAGCCGTCACCGAACGCGCCATGCGCGGTGAGCTTGTATTTGAGGATGCGCTGCGCCAGCGCGTGGCGCTGCTTAAGGGTTTTCCGGTTGAAAAACTCGCCCGCGTCTATGCGGAACGCGTACGTCTCAATCCCGGCGCAGCGACCCTCGTGAAAACCATGGCGCGGCATGGCGCTGTCACCGCCCTCGTCTCCGGCGGGTTTACGTTCTTCACGTCGCGCGTGGCAACGGATGCTGGGTTTGCGCTCAACTTCGCCAATGTGCTTCTGGATGACGGCGCGCATCTTTCCGGCAAGGTGCAGGAGCCAATCCTGGGCCGCGAGGCCAAGCGCGAGACGCTCATCTCCCTTGCTGCAAAAGGCGCCATCCCGCTGACCGAGACCATGGCGTTGGGCGATGGCGCAAACGATTTGGCGATGGTCGAAACCGCAGGCCTTGGCATCGCTTACAAGGCGAAGCCCGTGCTTGAAGAAAAGGCGGCGGCCGCGATCCGCTATTCGGACCTGACCGCCGCCCTCTATTTCCAGGGCTATCGCGCCGCAGAGTTTGCGGCGGCCTGACCCTCAGCCCTGATCAACACGGATCGGCACAAAGCTCAGCTCGCCACCGCGATTGAGCAGGAAAAGCACCACGCGGCCATTGGCATCAACCACGCTTTTCACCTTGGCGATCACATCATCGGGGCTGCGCACCTGTTCCTGCGCGACTTCGACAATCACGTCGCCCGCGCGCACGCGGCCCTCGGAGGCGGCGATGGCAGCCGGCGTGTTGTTCTGGATTTCCACAATCACCACGCCTTCCACACCAGCGGGAATGCCAAAGCGCTGGCGCAGCTCATCCGTCATCGCCGAAAGCCCAAGGCCAAGCGCCGTCGGCACAACCGATGCCGGTCCGACAGGATCCTGTCCACCGTTCGGGACTGGCACGTTGTTCACGCCGGGGGCGGAACCCGCGATCGACGCTTCAAAATCCTCAAGACGGCCAAGCGTGATGTTCGTCGAAGCGGTTGATCCGTTGCGGAAATACTCAAGCGAGACGGTGCGCCCGATTTCAGTTTCGGCGACAATGCGCGGCAGATCGCGCATTGCCTCGACCGGCTTGCCGTCAAAGGTGACAACCACATCGCCCACCTGCAAACCCGCCTGCGCCGCAGGACCATCGGGCGTGATTTCACCGAGCAGCGCACCACGCGCGCGATCAAGGCCAAGGCTCTCGGCAATCTCGGGCGTCACGGTCTGGATGCGCACGCCGATCCAGCCACGGCGCGTTTCGCCATACTGCAAAAGCTGCTGCACCACGCCATTCACAAGGTTCGACGGCACGGCAAAGCCGATGCCGATGGAGCCGCCCGTGGGCGAGATAATCGCCGTGTTCACACCGATGACATTGCCATCCATGTCAAACAGCGGCCCGCCGGAATTGCCCCGGTTGATCGCCGCATCCGTCTGGATGAAGTCGTCATAGGGGCCCGCATTGATGTCGCGGTTGCGCGCCGAGATGATGCCCGCCGAAACCGAACCGCCAAGCCCGAACGGATTGCCGATCGCCATCACCCAGTCACCGGTGCGCGCGGAGTCCGAATTGCCGAACGCAACCGACGCCAGCGGCCCGGAGGGTTGCACGCGCAGGACGGCGATGTCGGTCTTCTCGTCCTTGCCGACCAGCGTGGCGGGAAGGCTTGTGCCATCCGGGAATGTCACCAGAATTTCATCTGCATCCGCAATCACGTGATTGTTCGTGACGATGACGCCCGATGAGTCGATCACAAAGCCGGAGCCCAGCGACGTGACGCGGCTGTTGCCGTCGCCGAAATAGTCGCGGAACAGATCTTCAAACGGCGATCCCGGCGGCAATTGCGGCTGCTCGCCATAGGGATTGTCAACGCGCTGACTGGTGGCAATGTTGACGACCGCAGGCGCCAGGCGTTCGGCCAGATCGGCGAAACTGTCGGGGGCGGCGCGGGCCATCACCGGTTGATGCGCCAGCACAAGCCCAAGCATTGCTGCAGGAAGCGCCGCCTTCAGGGTCCGGCCCAGCCGGCCGAAATTCCGGGGAAACATTTGTCTCATCCACTCCGTGGTCAGGCGTCTTTGGATCACACAAATCAGACGCCAATTGTGATGCTTTTGGGGCGCTCAAATAGCAAGAGGCCCGGCCGCTGCAAGAGGCCGGGCCCCGGATCATGCCCTTCAAGTCTGCGCGATCAGGGTAAATACCGCCTGAACGCGGCGTGGCAAACGCCCGCCCCTCACCGCGCGCCCGTAGGCCCGCGCTTGAGGTACTTGAAGAATTCGCTCGACGGATCAATCACCAGCGTGGTGGTGGAAGACGCCATCGCCTGCTCATAGGCCCGCATCGAGCGATAGAACTCGAAGAAGTCCGGGTTGCGGCCATAGGCTTCGGCATAGATGCGGGCGGCCTCGCCATCGCCCTCACCGCGCAGGATTGCCGCATCACGCTCGGCATTCGCCAGAATGACGGTCACGTCGCGGTCGGCGCGGCTGCGGATACCTTGGGCAATTTCCGAACCCTGCGCGCGGAAGTCGGCGGCTTCGCGCTGACGCTCCGTGCGCATGCGTCCGAAGATCGCCTGGCTGTTGGCTTCCGGCAGGTCGGCACGGCGGATGCGTACATCCACCACTTCAATGCCCAGCGCCTTGCCCTCGTTGTTGACCTGATCGCGGATGCGGATCATCAGGTTCGCGCGCTGTGCCGAGAGCACTGCCTGGAACGGCTGGCCGGCCAGAACCGAACGCAGCGACGAATTGAGGATCGCCGCAAGACGGTTATTGGCGATGCCGATGCTGCCCACCGACTGATAGAACAGCAGCGGATCGCGGATGCGATAGCGCGCAAACGCGTCAACCACCAAACGCTTCTGGTCAGACGATGTGACTTCTTCGGTCGGCGCCGTCAGATCAAGGATGCGCTTGTCGAAATACACAACCTCTTCAACAAACGGCCACTTGGCGCCGAGGCCAGGCTCGCTGACCACACGCTGCGGCTCACCGAACTGGACAACAATGGCGGTCTGCGTCTGATCCACGGTGAAGAACACGGTGTTCCACACCAGAACAGCCGTTGCGACGATAGCCGCAAGAATGATTGCAAGCGCGCGCATCAGCGGTTCCCCCCATTGCTGGCAGGCGGTGTTCTGAGACCATCAAGCGGCAGATAGGGCAAAACGCCTGCTCCACCGCCATCAACGATCACCTTGTTGGCGGCACCCAGCACGCGCTCCATGGTTTCGAGATAGATGCGCTCGCGCGTGATGTCCCGCGCCAGCTCATACTGCGCCAGCACCGCGAGGAAGCGCGAGGCTTCACCTTGCGCGCGCGCAATCACCTCGGCCTTGTAACCTTCAGCGTCCTGCAGGATTTTTGCAGCCGCACCGCGCGCTTCCGGCACGATCCGGTTGGCATAGGTTTCCGCTTCGTTGCGCGACTTTTCAAGGTCAGCGCGCGCCGCCTGCACTTCGCGGAATGCTTCGATCACTTCGCGTGGCGGGTCAACGCGCTGCAGCTGCACGCGCAGGATGGTGACGCCCGCACCATAATTGTCGAGCGTCGTCTGCATCAGCACGCGGGTCTCGTCCTGCACGCGGCCGCGGTCTTCGGTCAGGATTTTCTGGTTGAGATTGCGGCCCACAACTTCGCGCATCGCGCTTTCGGCGATGGCCTTGATTGTGTCTTCCACGTCCTGGACATTGAACAGGAACGAGGCAGCATCCTTCACCTGCCACACAACCGTGAACTCGATATCGACAATGTTTTCATCACCGGTCAGCATCAGGCTTTCGTCGGGCACGTTGCGGTCACTGGTGCCGTCAACCGATGCGAGGTAGCCGACGCTGATCTGGTTCTCGCGCGTCACCTTCACCACTTCGGCGCTCTCGATCGGCCAGGGCAAATGATAGTTGAGGCCGGGATTGGTGAGCGCGGTGAATACGCCAAAGCGCTTGACCACGCCCTGCTCGTCCGCCTCAACGCGATAAAGACCGGTCAGAAGCCAGCCCACGACCAGAACCGCCAATGCTGCAACAAGGCCAAACGGCCCCAGCGAGCCCGGCGGGATTGCCTGCTTCAAACGCTGCTGCCCGCGCTTGAGAAGCTCCTCAAGATCGGGAGGCTGCGGACCACCTCCGCCGCCGCCACCGCCGCGATTGCCGCCGCCCGGGCCTTGACCCCAGGGGCCGCGCCCGCCATCACCGCCTGACTTGTTTTCCCAAGGCATCGTGTCCTCGTTTGTCCGTTGCGCCGCATGGCGCTGATGGGCAAGCCGGAATTACGCTCCGGAACTGCTGAATTCATGTCTGACCCGGCACCATGCCTGCAGGAAATCGCGGGACAAACGCACCAGTTCATCGGGTTGTGCTTGAATTTTTCTCAAGCCGCAAGCAAGCCTGCACAAGACGCCTGATGTGGGTGCAAACGTCGTGAAATCAAGCAGGCCGCAGCGCGGCCAGAGCCGGAAAGAACCATGGCTGCCCGCCAGAATGAGCTGATTGATTCGGTGCGCCGCGCGCTTTCGGCGATTGAGGGGCCGGGCGGCGTCGATGTGGTGACGTCGGGCATGGTGCAGGATCTGACCGTCCATAACGGTCATGCCTGGTTTGCGCTTGCCATACCACCCAGCGCCGCAAAACTGGCCGAGCCGCTGCGCCTTGCCTGTCAGGATGCAGCCTCGCGCGTGTCCGGCATCAAGGCCGCAACCGCAACCCTGACGCACCATCGCGGCAATGAAGTGCGCATTGAAGGGTCAACCGTGACACCCAAGCGCGCCGGCGTCAGCAGCGCCCTCGTGTCGGAAACGCAGCCACGCGCGGGCGCTGCCGAGGCAATCCCGGGCATCAAGGCCGTGATTGCCGTTGCCAGCGGCAAGGGCGGCGTCGGCAAATCGACCGTTGCAGTCAACCTTGCTCTTGGCCTTGCGCGCCTGGGCCTGAGAACGGGCCTTCTGGATGCCGACATCTATGGACCGTCGGTGCCGCACCTTCTGGCCATCAAGGAGCGCCCGCAATCGCTCGACGGCAAGAAGCTCGAACCCATCATCCGCCATGGCGTGAAGGCGATGTCGATCGGCATGCTGGTCGATGTCGATACGCCGATGATCTGGCGCGGACCGATGGTGATGAGTGCGCTCACCCAGATGCTGAACGACGTGAATTGGGGCGAACTCGATGTGCTGGTCGTGGACATGCCGCCCGGCACTGGCGATGCGCAACTTACCATGGCGCAGCGCGTGCCGCTGAAGGGCGCCGTGATCGTCTCAACCCCGCAGGACATTGCGCTGATCGACGCGCGCAAGGGTCTCGCCATGTTCCGCAAGACCGCCGTGCCGGTGCTCGGCATCGTGGAGAACATGAGCACTTATATCTGCCCGAACTGCGGGCATGAGGCGCACATCTTCGGTCATGGCGGCGCGCGCAAAACGGCTGCCGAACTCGATTGCCCGTTCCTGGGAGAGATCCCGCTTGATCTGACCATCCGCGAATTGTCGGACGCAGGCACGCCTGTTGTCGCCGCCGCGCCGCAAAGCCGTCAGGCCGCATCCTTCATGGCGCTGGCGGAAAAGATTGCGGTCCACCTTAAAAGCGAAGGGGGCGGTGCATCGCGCCCCGCCCCCCGCATCATCATTGAAGAGTGATGCTGTCTCTGACTTAGCGGCCCGCCACGATCGTGATCGTGACCATCGCGTCGCCTTCGCCCGACGTCCACGTGTCGCCAACGGCGCGTGTTTCCGTCGCGCTGCAGGCCGGCTTGTAGTCCGGGCCGGGCGCGGGTTCGGTCTGCGTGAAGCAGGTCTGGCCATCGGCGATGGCCCATGTGCCCTTGTGCACTTCGCCCGCCGCCGTCGTCACCGTGTAGGTGTTGTCGGCGTCGATCAGCATGGTCGAAACTTCGCCCTTCGCGTTGGTGATCGTGACCGTGTTGCCATAGGCAACCGCCATCGGATCATCCGTCGCAAGGGCAACACCGGCAAACATCATCGTGGCGGCAAGCGCGCCTGCAAACTTACGCATTCTGCGTATCCTTCCCTGTGTGTCGCTCCCCCCAAACGCTCGCAATGCGAGTCGTGCGGAGCGCGGTTATGTAACGAATCCGTGACCGCCGGAAAAGGGATGACGTAACGGCTGTCTTGCGTTCACACGTTGTTCAGCCTCACGCGCCAAAGGCGAGCGGAAGACCGGCCTTCGGCCAATCCATGGCAATCAGCTTTCCGGTGCCCGACAGGGTAATAAAGGCCGTCTTCATCCCCTTGCCGCCAAAGGCGATATTGGTGACGAGCGGATCCTTGAAACCCTTCAGATCGGTGAAGGCCACTTTGCCTTTGGGCGATATGGTCGAGATGCCCGGCTCCAGCAATGTTGCAACGCACACATCGCCATTTTCCTGCACGGCCAGACTGTCGAACATCTTGCGACCCGCTGGCTGGCCGACATAGGCGCCGCCCGGCACCAGCCCTGCCCCCGCCGCCAGCTGGCCGGGCTTGGCGATCTTCGCGCCATAGAGCCGCCCCGAAAGCGTCTCGGCGTAATAGACAGTCTTCTCGTCCGGCGAGAGGCCAACGCCATTCGGCGCCATGATCTGATGGACCTGCATCGAGATATGCGAGCCATCCGCCTTTGCGTAATAGAGCGCCCCCCACTCACGATGGTCATGCGTGGACTTGGCGTGATCGGTGAACCAGAAGCCGCCTTTCGAGTCGAACACAAGATCATTCGGCCCGCGCAAAGGTTGGCCATTGCAATGCGTATAGAGCAATTCGACCTTGCCGGTTGAAAGGTCGATGCGCTCAATGCGCCCGCCCGAATAATCAGCGGGCTTGTGGCCGGGGATCAGCAGCCCCGACACTTTGTGCCATTCAAAGCCGCCATTGTTGCAGACATAGAGCGCACCATCCGGACCAATCGCTGCCCCGTTAGGTCCACCGCCGGTCTTGGCGACAACCTCTTTCTTGCCTTTTGGCGTGATGCGCGTGACTTGCCCCGCCGCAATCTCGACCACAATGACAGAGCCATCCGCCATCACGACGGGGCCTTCGGGGAATTTCAAACCGCTCGCGACTTCACGAATGGGCATCGTTATCTGCCTTGCGTTCCAGAATGACAAAATCGAATGCGGGCGCAGCACCCTCTGCCGCATGGCGCGCGCAGGAAATCTCGCGCCATTCGGCATGCGAGAATTCGGGAAGATGCGCATCGCCCGCAGGCGCAGCATGCACGCGCGTCAGATAGATGCGCGACGCTAGATTCAAAGCGAGCGCGTAAATCTCCGCACCACCAATCACCATCACCTCATCGGCGCCCGCACAAAGGGCAAGCGCCGCCCCCAGCGAAATCACCACATCCGCTCCCTCGGCCCGATAGGCCGCATCGCGCGAGATGACGATGTTCCTTCTCTCGGGCAGCGGGCGTTTGGGCAGCGACTCCCACGTCTTGCGCCCCATGATGACAGGCTTGCCCAGCGTATTGGCCTTGAACCATTTCATGTCGGCCGGAATGCGCCACGGCAATTTGCCGTCAGCGCCGATCACGCCGTTTTCGGCGCGCGCCACAATCAGCGAGACGCGAGGGCCCACGCGTCAGACCGCCACCGGCGCGGCGATATGCGGATGCGCCTGATAATTCTCAAGTTTGAAGTCGCCAAAGGTAAAACCGAAAATATCTTTCACCTCGGGGTTGATGCGCATTGTCGGCAAAGCCAGCGGCGCGCGCGACAGCTGCAACTCCGCCTGCTCGATATGGTTCGCATAAAGATGCGCATCGCCAAAAGTGTGGATGAATTCGCCGACCTTAAGCCCCGTCACCTGCGCCATCATCATGGTGAGCAGCGCATAGGACGCGATGTTGAACGGCACGCCCAGAAAAATATCGGCCGACCGCTGATAGAGCTGGCAGGAGAGTTTTCCCTCCGCCACATAGAACTGGAACAGGCAATGGCACGGCGGCAGCGCCATGCGGTCAACATCCGCCGGATTCCACGCCGTCACCATCAGGCGGCGGGAGTCGGGATTGGTGCGGATCATCTTCTGCACAAGTGCGATCTGGTCGATCGTGCCGCCATCGCGCGCAGGCCACGAGCGCCACTGATGGCCATAGACGGGGCCAAGATCACCGTTGGCATCTGCCCACTCGTCCCAGATCGAAACGCCGTTCTCTTTGAGATAGCGGATGTTCGTGTCGCCTTTGAGGAACCAGAGCAGCTCGTGGATGATCGCCTTGGTGAAGAGCTTTTTGGTTGTGACCAGCGGAAAACCCTCCGCCAGATCAAAACGCATCTGATAGCCGAAAACAGAGCGCGTACCCGTGCCCGTGCGGTCGGTTTTGACCGCACCATTGCGCAGCACATGTTCCATCAGCTCGTGATACTGGCGCATCTACCCAAACCCGGCGTTCGACTCATTGATCTCAGTCTAGGAAACCTGCCCCCGAGCGCCTAGGCTTAACGCTTTCGACGAGGGGGAGGAAGGTCGTGCTGCGGAAAATCCTGTGGGGAACTGCCGGACTTGTGACGCTGGCGGCGGGCGCTGCTCTCGTCTGGGGGCCGGGTTATCTGGAAAGCGGGCTCAACCGGGTTGTGCCGCACGAGCCCTATACCATCAGCGCCGGAGCGCGCGCCCTTCACGATACGCTGGCGCTCGCTGACCTTCATTCCGACACGCTGTTATGGGACCGCGATGTGCTTGATCGCGCCAGCCGCGGCCATGTCGATGTCCCGCGCTTGCAGGAGGGAAACGTCGCCATCCAGGTGTTCTCTGTCGTAACGAAGGTGCCCTCGGGCCTCAACTACGACAACAATGCTGCCGACAGCGACCAGCTGACCATGGGGGCCGTGCTGCAAATGTGGCCCCCGCGCACATGGGCCAGCCTTTACGAGCGCGCGCTCTTTCAATCGCACAAGCTTCATGTCGCAGAGGATGCCGCTCCCGATCAGCTGCGCATCGTGCGCACGCGCGCCGATCTGGAGCGTGCGATCTCCGATCAGGCAGGCAACCCGCGCCTCGTAGCTGCTCTGCTTGCCATCGAGGGCGCGCATGCACTGGAGGGCAAGCTGGAAAACATTCAGGGCCTTTATGATGCGGGCTTCCGCATGATCGGCATTACGCACTTCTTTGACAATGAACTGGGCGGCTCCATGCATGGCATCGGCAAAGGCGGCCTGACGGAATTCGGCCGCGCCGCCGTGCGGGAGATGGAGCGTCTCAACATCACGATTGACCTTGCCCACGCATCGCCCGCCGTCGTGGATGATGTGCTTGCCATGGCGACGCGGCCCGTTGTGGTGTCACACACAGGTGTTCAGGCCGTGTGCAGCAACAACCGCAACCTTAGCGACGACCGCATGAAGCGCATTGCGGAAGGTGGTGGGCTCATCGGCATCGGCTATTGGCAGGGCGCTGTGTGCGACTTTACACCTGCAGGCGTCGTCAAGGCGCTTCGCGCTGCGATCACTCTGGTCGGCATCGAACATGTGGCGTTGGGCTCGGACTATGATGGCGCCACAGAGGTCCATTTTGACACGGCAGAGCTTGCCATCCTGACAGAGGAAATGCTGGCCCAGGGGTTAACCGAAGATGAAATCAGAAAGGTTTCCGGCGAGAATGTGCGCAACTTTCTCCTGAAGAATTTGCCATAGCCCGCGCGCGCCCCTTCATTATCGCAAAGGGAAGCCCTATATTGTCCCTGCTGGCTTGCCAGCTATGGCGATAAACGCGCGTGCAATAAGCGTTTCGGACCCGGGGGCGGTACCCGGCGCCTCCACCACCTGCTGCGGCGCTGCGGCGGCAGATGATGGGGGCGAAACAGGATCGACGGGCGTGTAAAGACGTTGCTTTTGCTCGGTATGGTACCCGCCGTTATCGGGCCGATCGTATATGTGCCAACGATAACGAAATGGCGCTCGCTGCCTAAGAGATTAGGTAAGCGCGGCTGGGAGGGGCGCCGGGCAACAGAAGCCCCTCCACTTGCAATCTGCCTCAGGTCAATCAGAACTTACTGAATGTGAAATTCGATGAAACACGAATTGAATGAGACCCGGAAAGATCAGTTTGAGCGGCTCTGGGCACGACTCCAGTCTGCCGAGCGAGACATTCAGAATCAGGCAGCATGGCCATTCGTAGCTGTAGCTGGGCCAAGCTACTCTGATATCCAAAACGCTCCTCGCCTCATGTTTCTTGGGAAGGCAACGCACCAAGGGTACGGCTCCGAAGAAGGAACAGGAAGACCATCGTTTGAGGGGCAAGAAGAGAAGGCGCGCGAGATATTGAAAGCGGGTCTCGGTTCTGCGTGGTGGGGGTTCATTGACGAAATCGTCACTGCAGTTTTTGCTGGGGAAGGCAGCCTCGCAAAAGAGGTGGCGAAGAACCCACGCAATTTCATCGTTTGGAACAACCTGATGAAAGTTGGCACCAAGAGCGGAAACCCAGAGGGCACGCATGCAAAGTGGCAGGCCGAGCTTGCGAAGGAGTGCCTCAAGACTGAGTTGAAATACTTCGATCCAACGCACGTCATTATCCCCACGAGCCACTACCAGACGTCGCTAATCGGAGAGATTTTTGGGCCAGACGTGGACTGGGCTCAATGGACAGAGATTCCGCGACCACACCTCCTCGTAAGGGAGTTCTGCGGTCGGCACCTTATCTGGTGTATGCACCCGCAGGGCAAATCAAGCTGCCTGCTGGAGATGTGGAAGGATGCCATCATCTCACGGATCAAAGCTACATTCCCGGCTTGAGTACTCTCAAATATCCAGATTCTTCGCAAAGCCCGCGTTTTCCTGAATGAACTGGAAGCGCAGCTCCGGCTTCTTGCCCATCAGGCGTTCCACCAGATCAGCGGCTTCCTCGCGCTCGCCGGCGGGCACCTCGACGCGCAGCAGCGTGCGGTTGCCCACCTGCATCGTCGTTTCCTTCAATTGCGCCGGCATCATCTCGCCAAGGCCCTTGAAGCGGCTGATCTCGACCTTCGCATTCGCGCGGAATTCCGATTTGAGGAGCGCATCCTTGTGCGCATCATCGCGCGCATAGATCGATTTGCCGCCCGCCGACAGGCGATAAAGCGGCGGCATGGCGAGATAAAGCCGCCCGTCCGCCACCAGCCCCGGCAATTCCCGGAAGAAAAAGGTGATGAGCAGCGAGGCGATATGCGCGCCGTCCACGTCGGCGTCAGTCATCACGATGATCTTTTCATAACGCAGATCTTCACTGCGATATTTCGCGCCCAGTCCGCAGCCCAGCGCCTGCACCAGATCGGCCAGTTCCTGGTTCTGCTGCAGCTTGCCGGCCGCCGCACTCGCCACGTTGAGGATCTTGCCGCGCAAGGGAAGCACGGCCTGCGTCTGCCGGTCACGCGCCTGTTTGGCGGAGCCACCGGCGCTATCGCCCTCAACCAGAAAAAGTTCTGTACCCTCGGCAGATTGCAGCGCGCAATCGGCCAACTTGCCCGGCAGACGCAGCTTGCGTGTCGCCGATTTGCGCGCCGTTTCCTTTTCCTGGCGGCGGCGCTGGCGCTCTTCGGCGTTGTCGATGATGTGACCCAGCAGCCGGTTGGCATCAACCGGGCTTTCGGTCAGCCAGTGATCGAAATGATCGCGCACCGCGTTTTCGACCAGACGCTGCGCATCGGGGCTTGAGAGCCGGTCTTTCGTTTGCCCCTGAAACTGCGGATCGCGGATGAAGACCGACAGCATCGAGCACGCGCTTGCCATCACGTCATCAGCGGTGATCTGGGCGGCCTTCTTGTTGCCGGTCAGTTCGCCATAGGCGCGCAGCGAGCGCGTCAGCGCCGTGCGGAAACCGGCATCATGCGTGCCGCCCTCCGGCGTCGGGATCGTGTTGCAGTAAGACGTCGCAAAGGGATCACGCCCCGGTGTCCATGTAATCGCCCATTCCGCGGTGCCCTTGCCTTCGCGCGATTCCACGCGGCCCGCAAAGGCGCGGGGCGTCACGGTGCGTTCGCCCTCGATGGAGGATTGCAGGAAGTCTTCCAACCCGCCGGGAAAGTGAAAACTGTCTTCGGCGGGTGTGCGATCCGCCTCGGCCAGCGCCGGATCACAACTCCAGCGGATTTCGACGCCACGGAACAGATACGCCTTGGACCGCGCCATGCGATAAAGCCGCGACGGCTTGAAGGCGAGGCCCTTGCCGAAAATCTGCGCATCGGGAAGGAACGACACCGATGTGCCGCGCCAGTTTGAGACTGCGCCCTTGTCTTTCAACTTGCCGACCGGCTTGCCGCGCTCAAAGCGCATGACCCAAAGCTTGCGGTCGCGCGCAACCTCAACCTCCAGCCATTCGGAAAGCGCATTGACGACGGATGCGCCTACGCCATGCAGACCGCCCGAGGTCTGATAGGCGTCACCCGAAAACTTGCCGCCCGCATGCAGCACGGTAAAGATCACTTCGAGTGCTGATTTCGGCTTGAGCTTGGGATGCGGATCAACCGGCACGCCGCGCCCGTTATCGCGGATGGTCAGAACGCCGTTTCTGGCCAGCTCAACCTCGATGCGGTTGGCAAAGCCCGCCACCGCCTCGTCCATCGCGTTGTCGAGGATTTCGGCGGCAAGATGATGCAGCGCGCGCTCATCCGTGCCGCCGATATACATGCCGGGGCGCCGCCGCACCGGCTCCAGCCCCTCCAGGACTTCAATGTCCTTGGCAGAGTAGGCTTTGGCCTTGGGGTCGTCCTGATTGAAGAGGTCGGCTTTCGCCATGGCGCATCATCCGGCACAAAACAGAATCACTTGTCCCTTCATAAACCGGAATGGCGGGAAAATGAGAAGGGCGGCGAGATGTGGCCCCGCCGCCCCCCTTTTTCGGTTGGTCGCCTTATTGCGCAGCAGCCTTGGGCGGGATCAGCCCCTTGAGCGCGTCGAGATATTGCAGAAAGGCGGCGCGGCCCTTCTCGGTCAGCGCCACCACGGTCTGCGGCTTGCGCGCGACAAAACCCTTGGTGACGGTGACATAATCCGCCTCTTCCAGCTTGCGCAGATGAGTGGAAAGGTTTCCGTCCGTCGTGCCGATGCGGTTGCGCAGGTCCGTGAACTCCGCCGCATTGGCCGTCGAAAGGAATGCCATCACCGCCAGCCGGATACGGCCATGGATCAATTCGTCAATGGCATTGGGGTCAAAGCTCACGCGCGCGCCTTCCGTTCCATGGCGGTCAGCACAAGGCCAGTGCCTGCCATATTGATGAGAACGAAGATGGCCATGGCGAGCGGCAATTCCTTGCTGCCCGAAAGCACGAACATGATCGGCACGGTGATGAACCACGCCGCCGCAGGCAGATACATGAAACGGATGCGGGCAAAGGCCCCGATCAGGCCAAAGGCAACACCGCACATGACCGATGCAACCGGCGCCATGTAACCCATGTTGCCGTTGATGGCGGTGCCGATCCAGAACACGGTCATGCCGATGCCGGTGGCGATCCAGACGGTGGCGCTCACGCGATTGACGAAGCGGTTGGCGTCAACACGTTTGGCATCACGCGAACTGAAAAGCATCGTTGCAAGATAGGCCGGGATCACACAGGCAAGCCAAGTTGCCCAGATCGGAAAACTGTGCACACCCGACGCATAGAGATACATGGCAAGATAGCCCGCTGCGATCGCAAGCCCCCACGCGAAGTAATACGGGCCACCCGGTGCGGTGACCTTGCGCCCCTCCTCGGCCATGCGGCGCAGGAAGGCGATATCGGCTTCAAGTGTCTGTGTGTCACTCATCGGGAAGTCTCTCTCCTCTGTTGGCATCAGCGCGGCGTCAGATCGTCGACAAACAACTTTGCATTACAAAGTTCTTTATAGCAGATGCATCGCACTGTCAACATCAGCAAATTCAACAGGTTATGAGATCACTGCTGCTGCACCTGCGCCGCCTGCCGCTTGGCAGCATCGGGCGTGCGCGGCTGGTCGGAGGGCAGCGCAGGCATGGCCCGCGCAATGCGCAGCCGCTCTTCGCGCGAGGATGACACCCCCGATGGTCCCACCGTAACGGCGACAGCGAGTTCGCTGTCAGGCCGACCGCGGAACGTGCCACGCGTCGGTGGCACGTCGTGATAGTCGCGCCCGACAGCAACACGGATGTGGCGCTCGCCCGCAATCACATTATTGGTCGGGTCAAACCCGACCCACCCCGCGCCCGGGATCAGCGCCTCGATCCAGGCATGCGTTGCCTCGGGCTCGGGCCGCGCATCCGCGCGCGTGTGGCTGAGATAACCCGACACATAGCGCGCCGGAATGCCAAAGCGCCGCGCAATCGCGATCATCACATGGCTCAAATCCTGACACACGCCACGCCCATGCAGGAAAATTTCCGTCAGCGGCGTGTCCACATCAGTTGCATGCGGATCGTATTCAAATGATTCAAACACGGTGCGGTTCAGCGTCCACAGCGTGCTCAAGGGATCGCTGAGCGGCTTTAAACCCTTCGCCGCAATGAAGGCGTCAAGCGCGGGCGTGACATCGCCATGATGACCCGCCGCCAGCATGTCGTACTCATCGTCAGCAAGGCGGTCGCGCACCAGCCCCTCCCATGCCTCGCGCGGCGCAGCGCCGGGCACCGGCACGTGCGGCTGCATCTCGACGCCCGCCAGCACCTCAATCGACAGAAGGTCGTGGTTCTTGAGCGTGTTGAAGTGATGAACCGCGTTCCCCAGATGGTCGGCATAGGAAAAAATCTGCGCCCGCGGCGTCAGATTGATCTGGAAATGCACCAGACGCTGCGGCCCCTCCGTGCGCGGCTGCATGATGACTTCCATCACCGTCTCGCGCACCGGCTCCGCATAACGGAAGCGCGTGATATGGCGGATTGAATAGAACATGTCCCTGCCCCGCTCTATCCGGCCATCGCGTCTTCAACGCCATAGGTGATAAACGCCGTGCCCACCGCCTCATGGATGCGCGCGCACTGCTTCTTCACGCTGGCCAGAAACGGGCCGATGCCCTCGCCGGTGATGTCATCTGTCTGGCCGTAATCAGCCATGGCTTTCAGACGGCCCGCCAGCCGTGCGCAGGCCGCACGCCGCGTTTGCGGGGCGCCCGGCGCGATTTCGGAAATGGCAGCATGCACCTTGTCCACCGCAAAGCGGATGGAATGCGGGAACTCGGGATCAAAAATCAGGAACTCCGCAATGCGTTGCGGCTCGATCGCCGCCGTATAGACCTTGCAATAGGCTTCAAAGGCCGTGCATTGCTTCAGGAGATTGAGCCAGTCGAAATATTTTGGCGGCGGCAGATGTGCGCCGTCTCCTTGCGGTGCGAAATAGACTTCCAGCAATTGCGCCACCAGAAGCGCGCGCTCAAGATGCCGCCCCAGATCAATGAAGTGCCACGCCTCGCCATGGCGCATCGTCGCGTTGGTGACGCCCTTGAAGAGATGGATGGCGTCAATCACGCCGCGGAAGAAGGGAACAGGCTGCCCATCCCAGACTTCGTCGAAAGTCAGGGTTTGCTGGCGCAGATATTCGCGATTCAGCCGCTCCCACATTTCGCTCGAAATCTGCTCACGGATCTGACGGGCGTTTTCACGCGCATACTGGATGGATGACACAAGCGAGACGCGATTGAGCGGATCGAAAGAAAGATGCTCAGTTGCGGAACGCGCGTCGGCAAAGGAAATATTGTCGTCATCGCTGCCCAGCGCCAGCATCAGACGGCGCCAGCCATCGGCGCTTTCCTGTTCGCCTTGCTGCACCATCGCTTCCAGCCGCACGGCGAGCAGGCGCGACGTATGCTCTGCCCGCTCCAGATAGCGCGACATCCACAGACAGCCATCAGCAACGCGCGAAAGCATGTCTTACTCACCCGCAACGCAGGTGAAACTGACATTGACCGCCGGGTTCTGCGCTTCAAGCGCTGCCTCGGCAGCAGCCCCCATCGTCTGGCATTCGGTCTCGCTCTTGAATTCAATCGTCTGGGAGCTGATGCCTGTGCCAGCCACAAAGATCAGCACAAGAATCCAGCGCGTATATTCAACCATGGTCATGTCATTCTCCTTCTGAAAGAACCCAGGTGTCTTTGGACCCGCCACCCTGGCTTGAATTGACCACAAGACTGCCGCGCTTCAGCGCCACGCGCGTCAGCCCGCCGGGCACAATGACCGTATCGGCGCCATGCAGGATGAAGGGCCGCAGGTCGATGTGCCGCGCCTCGACGCCATCACCCACAAAGCACGGGCTGCGCGAAAGCTGGATCGTCGGCTGCGCGATGTAGTTGTCAGGATCCTGCACCAGCTTCTCGCGGAACGCCGCACGCTCCGCCGCGCTCGCATGCGGCCCCACCAGCATGCCGTAGCCGCCGCTTTCACCCACCGCCTTGACGACAAGTTTGTCGAGATTGGCAAGCACATGGGAAAGCTGTGCGGGCTCGCGACACAGCCAGGTCTCCACCTGCTCGATGACCGGGTCTTCGCCGAGATAATAGCGGATGAGCCGCGGCACATAGGCATAGACGGCCTTGTCGTCGGCAACGCCATTGCCCAGCGCATTGGCGATCACCACATTGCCCGCGCGATAGCAGTTGAAAAGGCCGGGGACGCCCAGCGTTGAATCGCGCCGGAAAATCAGCGGATCGCAAAAGTCGTCGTCGATGCGGCGATAGATGACGTCCACACGCTCCAGCCCGCTGGTTGTGCGCATATAGACAACATTGTCATGCACCAGAAGGTCGCGGCCCTCGACCAGTTCAATGCCCATCTGCCGCGCAAGGAATGCGTGCTCGTAATAGGCCGAATTGAAAATGCCCGGCGTCAGCAGAACGATGCGCGGATTATCGCGGTGCGGCGGCGCCAGTGAATGCAGCGTCGCCAGAAGCTCCTGCGGATAATGCTCAATGGCACGGACACCCGCCGCGCGGAAGAGCGCCGGAAACGCGCGCCGCACCACATCGCGGTTCGCCAGCATGTAGGAAACGCCCGACGGCACGCGCAGATTGTCCTCCAGCACCACGAAGGCGCCGTCCTCGCGCCGCACAAGGTCGCTGCCGCAGACGGTGACATAGGCGTCGCGCGGCACCGGCACACCACGCATCTCGCGCCGGAAGTGTTTGGCGCCAAAGATCAGCTCGCGCGGAATGATGCCGTCTTTCAGCACGCGCGCTTCGTTATAGATGTCTTTCAGGAACAGGTTCAGCACCTGTATGCGCTGCTTCAATCCCTTGTCGATCTTGCGCCACTCATCGGCCGTCACGATGCGCGGCAGAAGATCGGTCGGAATGATGCGCTCGGTCGCCTCTTTCTGGCCATAGACCGTAAACGTGATGCCCTGATGCAGGAACGACTGTTCGCAGGCAAGCTGGCGGCGCTGCAATTCCTCGACCGGCAGACGCGACATGCGCTCATGCAGCGCATGGTAATGCGGCCGGGGCGTGCCATCGGGAAGAAACGCCTCATCATAGGCGTGATCGAGCACATAGTTGCGGAACGGCGGATCAACGCCCGGGCGCGCCAGCGGTCCCTCGCCCGCATCCGGGTCCGGCGCATCATGCAGGTCTGCCTGAGGCGCGCGTGCCGCGCCCTTTGTCTCGCTCATCGAATCCGCAACCGGTTCCCCAAAGCCTTCCTGCGATTGAAGCCGCAGCGCGGTGAAAAGCGCAAGGGGCGCAACAGGTGATGTCCGATGAAAGAATGGGCATGGCCTGCCCACCGATTGTTCAATGGACGATCAGGAATAGCCCCTGGCCGATGGCGATGGCGCCCACGACCAGCACGATCACCCGCGTCCAGCGGCGGAAGGACTCATTCGACATCTTTTCCAGCAGCGGCCCGGCCAGCGTGGTGCCGATGAGTGCTGCAACCACCGCCGCCCCGTAAACTTCGGGCGCAAGATCAGGGCTGGCCGCAATCAGCGCACCATAATAGGCGACTTTCATCGTGTGGCTCAGCGCCTGTGTGACGGCCTTGGTTGCCACAACCGCACGCCGGTCGATCTTTGAGCGCACGAAAAACGTGTCGAGCAAAGGTCCGGCCACGCCGGCAAGCAATTGCGTGCCCGCAACGGAAAAGCCGCAGGCTACGGCATGGGAAGGCCGTGTGGCGTCCAGCGCCCAGCGCGCTGGTATGGCCAGCGCCGCAAACGGCACACTGCCCAGAAGAATGAGCATCGTGGCCTTGTCGGGCACATAGGATATGGCCAGCGGCAGGATCAGTGCGGGCGCCGCGCCAACGGCATAGAAGCCGATGATCTTCCAGTCGATCCATTGCCGCCACAGTACCGCACGCCAGCCATTCGACACGAATTGCGTGACGCCGTGGAGCACCATGGCGGCCTCGACCTTCAGCAGCATGCCAAGGATCAGCATCAGGATCATGCCGCCCGCCATGCCGAATACACCGGATATGGCCGAGGTGACAATGACCGCCCCCGCAACAATCAGACCAAGGATAATTGATCCCATGACCTCGCCTCGAAAGCTCCATATGCGCTACATAGCTCAAAATTGATTGGCAATCGCGCGCAGATGTGAGAGGCTGAGCCTCAATCATTTAGAGCCTGAGATGCCTCTGCCGCCCCTTAACGCCGTGCGTGCCTTTGCCGAAGCGGCCCGCCACGGCTCCTATGCCGTCGCCGCACGCACGCTGCACGTATCGCCATCGGCCATCAGCCGCTTTGTCAAATTGCTGGAGCAGCATCTGGGTACAACCCTGTTTCAGCGCAAACCGGCCGGCCTTGTGCTGACCAGGGCGGGCAAGGACTACGCGGCGGAAGTCAGCGCCGCCCTCGCGCGGATTGAGGAGGCAGGTCGCGCCCTCAAAGCCCAAGCGGCAGAGGCGCTGGTGATCGGCGCGGGGCCAACCCTTGCCATGCGCTGGCTCATTCCGCGCCTGCCCGCTTTTCAGGCCGCGCACCCGGATATTGAGGTGCGCATCTCGACTGCCATCGAAGGCGCATCGCCCATGCGCGATGACTGGCACGCCGCCATCAGGCTGGGCGATGGCACCTGGCCGGGCCTGGCCGGACATCTCCTCTTTACCGCCGATCTCTTTCCGGTCGCGCGACCCGACATCGCCGCCCAGTTGAAATCGCCAGCATCACTTGCCAAAGCAAATCTGCTTGCGTCTGCCAATGCGCCCGATGACTGGCCGCGCTGGCTTGAAGCGGCGGGGCTTGATCCCGCCCTCGCACGCAAGGCGCGGGCCTTTGACTATCCCGCCTTTGCGCTCCAGGCCGCCCTCGATGGTTTGGGCGTCGCCATGGCGCGCGCGCCATTCGTTGCCGATGATCTTGATGCCGGGCGTCTGGTTGCGCCTTTCAGCCTGAGCGTGCCGCACGAAGGTGGCTGGTATCTGATCCATCGCACGAACACCGCCATGCCGGCGGGCTTTGCGCGCTTTCGCGATTGGCTCATGTCGGCATCGCGAATGGCAAGGCACATTCCCAAGCGTCAGGGCAAGCAGAAACAGACGGTCAGGCGCGCTTGACCCCCGCCGCGGCGCGGCCATAGGGTGAGCCATCCCGGCATCCTGTCACACGCTTTGCAACGGTCCTGCGCCCCATGTCGATTTTTGAAGGCACCAAGAAATATATCGCCACCGACGATCTGAAGATTGCGGTGAATGCGGCCGTCACGCTGGAGCGCCCGCTGCTCATCAAGGGCGAGCCCGGCACCGGCAAGACCCAGCTTGCCTTTGAAGTGGCCGAGGCGCTGAACACGCCGCTGATTACCTGGCACATCAAATCAACGACCAAGGCGCAACAGGGCCTTTACGAATATGATGCGGTAACGCGCCTGCGTGACAGCCAGCTGGGCGATGAGCGCGTGAAGGACGTGCGCAACTACATCAAGAAGGGCAAATTGTGGGAGGCATTCACTGCCCCGCAGCGCCCTGTCCTGCTGCTCGACGAAATCGACAAGGCCGATATCGAGTTCCCGAACGACCTTCTGCTCGAACTCGATCGCATGGAGTTCTTTGTTTACGAGACGGGCGAGACGATCAAGGCGGCCACCCGCCCCATCGTGATGATTACCTCGAACAACGAAAAGGAACTGCCCGACGCGTTCCTGCGCCGCTGCTTCTTCCACTACATCAAGTTTCCGGACCGCGAGACGATGCAGCGCATCATCAGCGTGCACTTCCCGAAGGTGAAGGAAAAACTGGTGGCAGAGGCGCTGAACACCTTTTACCAGATCCGCGACGTGCCGGGCCTGAAGAAGAAACCGTCAACCTCGGAACTGCTCGACTGGCTGAAACTTCTGATGGTCGAAGACATCAGTCCCGAATTGCTGCGCGAGAAGGATCCGACCAAGCTGATCCCGCCGCTGCACGGCGCGCTTCTGAAAAACGAGCAGGACGTGCATCTGTTCGAGCGCCTCGCCTTCCTCGCCCGCCGCGAGCGGAATTGAGGCACGTGCGTCAATGTGACGGCCGCCGCATGGCTGCCAGCACATTCGCCATTCCGCGCGCCTGAATTCCATGCAATCCTCACCTCCCACAGCATGAACATTCGGGAGGTAAACATGCTTCGGAAGTTGGCGTTTGTTAGCGTTGCGGCACTGGCTCTGGCGGCGTGTGGCGGCGAGCCGCACAAAGTCTGCACATCGGCTGCGGCCGCCCACACCTATGGTGCAAAGTTTGACGACGATCTGCGTGCGGCTGTTGCGGCCGGCAAGATCCAGGACGAAGCGGCGCGTGAAATGCGCATCGAGCTGAACAAGGCGTCCATCAACCTGACCGACGATCAGGCCAGCGACTATTGCAACACCATCGACGAGATGCGCGAGAAGAACGGCATCTGATCTTTTTGCGCAGGATGCGTGAGAGAGGCGGAGGGTGATTGCCCTCCGCCTTTTGCCTGGGTTTCAGCCCCAATCCCGCCCCATTTGACAACGCCGACGAAAACCGGCACACACGGCCGCGCTGCATGAACCTATGCGGCCCCTTGCATCGTGCCAAGCGTGAACGGCTGCGTCTTCCGGTTTCATCAGCGCCGTCTTGCCTCTGCAAGCAGATCAACTTCCGAACTCTCCTTGTTTGCGCGGGGTGTTCATAACCCCGGTGCATGGCAACCCGCAGAACGCGGGCGGCACTGCCGATTCAC
>DEIC01000121.1 GCA_002352285.1 Alphaproteobacteria bacterium UBA2784
CGTGCGGCATCCGCCGTGCCGTCGCACACGATCACCATGCCTGAATGCTGTGAAAAGCCCATGCCGACACCGCCGCCATGATGCAGCGACACCCAGGTGGCGCCGCTGGCACAGTTGAGCAGCGCATTGAGGATCGGCCAATCGGATACCGCGTCGCTGCCATCCTTCATCGCTTCGGTTTCGCGGTTGGGGCTGGCGACCGAGCCGGAGTCGAGATGGTCGCGGCCAATGACGATGGGCGCTTTCAATTCACCCTTCGCAACCATCTCGTTGAAGGCAAGGCCAAGCCGATGGCGGTCGCCCAATCCCACCCAGCAGATGCGTGCGGGGAGACCCTGAAACTTGATATGCTTGCCTGCCATGTTGAGCCAGTTCACCAGATGCGCATCATGCGCCATCATCTCGCGGACTTTTGCATCGGTCTTGCGGATGTCTTCGGGATCGCCCGACAAGGCCGCCCAGCGGAACGGGCCCTTGCCACGGCAGAAGAGCGGGCGCACGTAAGCCGGCACGAAACCGGGAAAGGCAAAGGCGTTCTCAACCCCTTCCTCGCGCGCGACCTGCCGGATGTTGTTGCCGTAGTCAACGACGGGCACGCCCTTCTTGTGCCAGCCCAGCATTGCTTCAACATGCAGCTTGATTGATTTGCGCGCGGCGGCGGCAACCGAGGCGGGGTTCTTGGTGCGTGCCTCCTCCCACTGGGCCACTGTCCAGCCCTTCGGGCAGTAACCGTTGAAGACATCGTGCGCGGAAGTCTGGTCCGTGACGGCATCGGGCATCACGCCGCGCGCCAGCATCTCGGGAAAAATGTCGGCAGCATTGCCGAGCAATCCGACCGTGACCGGCTTTCCCGATTTTTTTGCCGCGTCGATCAGCGAGAGCGCCTCATCAATTGAATTGGCGCAGACATCGACATAGCCCGTCTCCAGACGGCGCTCGATGCGGCTTGCCTGCACCTCAACAGCAATCATCGAAGCGCCCGCAAATTTGGCCGCCAGCGGTTGTGCGCCGCCCATGCCGCCAAGGCCCGCCGTCAATATCCAGCGCCCGGCGAGATTACCGCCATAGTGCTTGCGGCCCATCTCAACAAAAGTCTCATAGGTGCCCTGAATGATGCCCTGCGTGCCGATATAGATCCACGAGCCTGCGGTCATCTGGCCGTACATCATCAGGCCCTGGCGATCGAGGGCGTTGAAGTGCTCCCAATTGGCCCAATGGGGCACGAGATTTGAGTTGGCGATCAGCACGCGCGGCGCATCTTTATGCGTGCGGAAGACGCCAACGGGTTTACCCGACTGGACGAGGAGCGTTTCATCCTCCTCCAGCCCCTTGAGGGTCGAGACGATGGCGTCAAAGCACTCCCAGCTGCGCGCGGCGCGGCCAATGCCACCATAGACGACCAGCTCCTCCGGCTTCTCGGCGACTTCGGCGTCGAGATTGTTCATCAGCATGCGCATGGCGGCTTCGGTGGCCCATGATTTGGCCGTGCGCTCTGGCCCGCGCGGGGCGCGGATGCGGCGCGTATTGTCGATGCGTGTGAAATGCGTGCTCATTTTTTCTTCTTTTCCCTGGTGAGTTGACGCAAGGCGGCAGCATAGGCGCTGCGGATCTGCGGCATGGATGATTGACGGCCACGCCGCCGCACAATGCGGCCAGCGACACAGNNCGCACGAGACGCGCACCGGCGTGCTCGCCCTCATGCGCGGCGGCAACAAGGCGGCGGCGTTCAAGCAGGCGCTGGCTCCATTCCAGCTGGCGCAGTTCGGCAAAGGGCGAAAGGCAGACATTGGAGTCTGTGCCCACGGCGATCAGACCATTGGCATCGAGATATTGCGCGAGGGGAAAGAACCCGTCGCCCAGATCGCCTTCGGTCGTCGGGCACACGGCGGCAACGGCGCCCGATGCGGTCAGCGCGCGTGTTTCCTCTGCCGTCATGTGGGTGGCGTGGACGAGCGTCCAGCTCGCGTTGGCGCCCATCTTCTTCAGAAGATATTCGACCGGGCGCATGCCCAGTGCGGCAACGCAATCATCAACTTCGCCCGTCTGTTCGGCGGCGTGAATGTGGATGGGCAGATGCGGATCAATGCGGCGCAGTTCGCTCAGGCACGAGGCCATCGTTTCCGGCGCAACGGCGCGCAGCGAATGAAACGATGCGCCCACCTGAAAGCCCCTGGCCTTTTGGCGCAGTGATTTAACGAGATCGAGAAACGCGGCACTTGTCAGGTCAAACGGCTTTTGCCCGGGCTTCAGGGGCCGCCCAAAGCCGCCTTGCTGATAAAGCACGGGAATCAGCGTGAGGCCGATGCCCGTCTTGCGCGCGGCACGGATGATGGCCTCAGCCATCGCCATCGGTTTTGCGCCATCTGCACCGTGATGAAGATAATGAAACTCCACCACGTGGCCGTATCCACCCTCGAGCATCTCTGCATAGGCGTGGGCGGCGATTGCCTCCATCAACCTCGGCGTCATGCGTGCGGCAAAGCCGTACATCACCTCGCGCCACGTCCAGAAATCGTCACGGCCGGGGCCGGCCTTCTGGGTCAGGCCACTCATGGCGCGCTGGAAGGCATGGCAATGCGCGTTGACGAAAGATGGCATCAGCACATGAAGCGCGACATCGCCCTTCTGGCGGCGTGCGCCGACGGTGATGTTGCTGATGGTGCCATCATGCGCCAGCGTGACGCGCGCGGCGTTCGCCCACCCGTCAGGCATCAGGGCATGCGTGGCAAAGAGCGAAGGCATCATCATCAATCCGGGATTTGGCTTAACAGCAGGTGCGGCTGCCCGTAAGCTCGGGCAAACTATTCGCTCGCCCCTTGCAGGCGCAAGGGGTGTGCAGAGTGCACGATCCCTCGCCCAACAGATTGTCTGTGGATGGAACCGGTTGACCTGCTTGTTCACGGCGCTGCCCTTGCCACGCTGACCGATTCCGGCGTGCCCTATGGGCTGATCGACGATGGCGCTCTCGCAGTTGCGAAGGGCCGTATCGTCTATGCCGGGGCCGAATCCGACATGCCGCTATCGCTGGCGGGCACGGCGGAGCAGGTGGTGCGGCTGAATGGCGGTGTCATCCTTCCTGCCTTCGTCGATTGCCACACGCATCTGGTGTTTGGCGGCGACCGCTCGCGCGAGTTCGCCATGCGGCTTTCCGGCGCCACTTATGAGGACATTGCCAAAGCAGGCGGCGGCATCCGCTCCACCGTGCGTATGACGTGCGCCGCCAGCGCGGAGCAGCTATTGGCAGAGTCGCTGCCGCGCATGGATGCGCTGCTGGCGGAAGGGGTGGGCACGATCGAGATCAAGTCGGGGTACGGGCTTGATCTTGATACCGAGGCAAAGCAGCTGCGCGTGGCGCGTGCGCTGGGTACGATGCGCGGCGTGCGGGTGAGCACGACCTATCTGGGTCTTCATGCGCTGCCGGAGGAATATGCGGGCCGATCGCGCGCCTATGTCGAGCATGTGGCAATAGACATTCTGCCTGCACTGCATGCGGAAGGATTGATTGATTGCGTGGACGCCTATCTTGAGAAAATCGCCTTTGCGCCGGATGAGGTGCGGCGGTTCTTCTCGGCGGCGCGCGCGCTGGGTTTGCCGGTCAAGCTGCATGCCGATCAGTTGAGTGATGGGGGTGGTGCACGTCTGGCAGGGCAGATGAAGGCGCTTTCTGCCGATCATCTTGAACATGCCGCCGATACCGGCATTGAGGCGATGGCCAGGGGCGGCACAGTGGCGGTGTTGTTGCCCGGCGCCTATTTCAGTTTGCGTGAGACGAAACTGCCGCCCATTGAAAAGTTCCGCGCGGCAGGTGTGCCCATGGCGGTAGCGACAGACTGCAACCCCGGCACGTCGCCGCTTTATTCCATGCGCCTGGCGCTGGCGATGGCCTGTGTCCAATTCCGCCTGACACCGGAGGAAGCGATCCGTGGCACCACGGTAAATGGTGCGCGGGCGCTGGGGCTTGCGCATGAAGTGGGGCAATTGGCGCCCGGCCTTGCCGCAGATTTTACACACTGGCCGGTCAGCCATCCCGACGCGTTGTGCTACTGGCTGGGTGAGATCAAGCCCACGATGATCGTGCGCGGCGGACAGATTTGCAGTTGAGGAG
>DEIC01000058.1 GCA_002352285.1 Alphaproteobacteria bacterium UBA2784
GCCAATGCGGCGCTGGCCGATCTTGAGGCGGTCAAGGGTGTTTCAAAGGCGCTCGCCCGGAAGATTTACGATCACTTCCGCAGTTAAGGCGCTTGGGGGCCGCCCGCCCTTTTGTGTATCTTTCCCGCCCATGATGACGCTGCCCAACATCCTCACCCTCTTGCGCGTGGCCATGATCCCGGCCCTGGTCGTGCTCATGTATTGGCCCGAGCCGGAGGCGCGCTGGGCAGCCTTTGGGGTCTTTGTGCTCGCCGCCATTACCGATTGGGCCGACGGTCACATCGCACGCATCACCCGCTCGATCTCGCGCTTTGGCCGCATGCTTGATCCGGTCGCCGACAAGCTGATTGTGGCGGCTGCCCTTGTCATGCTGGTCGCGGATCACACGCTGAGCGGCCTTGCGGTTGTTCCCGCCATCGTCATCCTGTGCCGCGAAATTCTGGTCTCTGGCTTGCGCGAGTTTCTGGCGACCATCCGCGTCGGCATGCCGGTATCCAGCATCGCCAAATTCAAGACCGTGTTGCAGCTGGTCGCAATTTCAGCGCTGATTGCCGCGCCGGTTCTGGAAGAGACCATCCCGCGCGCGCGAGAGATTGCCGAAGCAAGCCTGTGGGTGGCAGCGGCGCTGACGCTCTATACCGGTCTTGCCTATCTCGTTCTCAGTGCGCGCCACTTTGCCCATGAAGATGACGAGCAGCACGAGCCTTCATCCAGCCATGCCGGGTCATCATCCCGCAAACCGGCGGAGTAAGGCCCATGACGCGCCGCCTGCGTGTGCTCTATTTCGCCTGGCTCCGGGAAAAGACCGGAACTCGCATGCAGGAAATTGATCTGCCTGCAGACATCACCACGCCGCGCGCGCTGGCCATGCATCTCGCGTCGCTCAGCGCAGGCCACAAGGCAGCCTTCGAGAATCTGGCGCGCATCAAGCTTGCCATCAATCAGCAGCATGCGGGGCTGGATGATCCGCTGACCGATGCACACGAAATCGCTTTCTTCCCGCCCGTGACAGGCGGCTGATGGCCCACATCAAGATCCAGGAAGAGCCGTTTGATCAGGCCGCCGAGGAGGCGCGACTGCGCAGCGGCCGCAGCGACATCGGCGCCATCGTCACGTTCAAGGGAATTGTGCGCGGCAGCGAAGCCGGCGGAGAAATCGCCGCCATCACGCTGGAACATTATCCCGGCATGACGGCGCGGGAGCTGGAGCGGATCGCAGCCGAGGCCGAAGCGCGCTGGCCGCTGAAGGGCGTTGCGATCATCCACCGCATCGGACGCCTTGCCGCGGGCGATGACATCGTTCTGGTCATAACAGCGTCGCAAAGCCGCCACGCCGCCTTTGAGGCAGCGTCATTCCTGATGGACTGGCTGAAAACCAGTGCGCCCTTCTGGAAATCCGAAGGAACGCGCGAGGGCACACGCTGGGTTGAGGCGCGGGCGAGCGACGATGACGCCGCCGCCCGCTGGAAGAAATAATCAGGCAGCAGCAGCTGCTGCCTTCTGGCGCACGCGCGCATTGAAGTCGTCCAGCATCTGGCGCGTCAGCGCGCCCGGCGTGAACACATGCGTGCCGATCGAGGCAACCGGCGTGATTTCTGCCGCCGTGCCGGTGAGGAAGCACTCCGTAAAGCCCGCAAGTTCCTCGGGCTTGATGTGCCGCTCGACCACCTCAATCCCGCGTGCCCGCGCCAGCTCCATCGCCGTGCGGCGCGTGATGCCATCAAGGAAACAGTCCGGCGTCGGCGTGTGCAGCCTGCCCTCATGGACAAAGAACACGTTCGCACCCGTCGCTTCAGCGACATAACCGCGATAGTCCCACATGATGGCGTCGTTGAAGCCCTTGTGCTCCGCCTCATGCTTCGAGAGCGTGCAGATCATATAGAGGCCGGCAGCCTTGGCATGGCACGGAATGGTTTCCGGGCTGGGCCTGCGCCAGCGCGCAATGTCGAGGCGGATACCCTTCATCTTGGTAGCCGGATCAAACATTGACGGCCACGGCCATGTCGCAATCGCCACATGGATTTTCGAGTGCTGGGCGCTCACCGCCATCATCTCACTGCCGCGGAACGCCACTGGCCGCACATAGGCATCAGGATGGCCATTGGCCTTCACCACCGCATCCTTGGCCGCGTTGATCTCGGCCGGCGANNTGGGTCAGCACATGTACCTTCGCCTCGCGCCACGGCATCATCTTGCCGTCGAACCAGATCGAGCCGTCGCGGTCGTCGAAGGGAATGATTGCTGACATGGGGGAACGCTCCGATTGGGGCCGAATGTCCGGCCCTGACATGGACTTTACATCATCCCGCCATCACCCTAATTATGTCAATATGGCTGACATAAAAACGCCCCCGCTGAAGGCAGATGTGAAAGCGGCCGAGTTCCGCCCGGCAGCCTCCCTCCTCTACCTGCGCGAGGACGAGATCCGCCGCGGCATCGAGCTTCTGTTCTTTGCCTATCGCGACTTTGTGGCCGAAGCGGACGCAGAACTGCGCAAGATCGGTTTTGGCCGCGCGCATCACCGGGCGCTCCACTTTGTCGGCCGCAACCCGGGCTTGCCGGTCGGCGAGCTGTTGGCAATCCTGAAAATCACCAAGCAGAGCCTGTCACGCGTCCTGAAGGATCTGGTGACAGCTGGCCATGTTGTGCAGGTCAC
>DEIC01000057.1 GCA_002352285.1 Alphaproteobacteria bacterium UBA2784
CGCAAATCCGCCTCCCCCAAAAAACGGGGGAGGCTTAAGGAACGTCATCCGAAATGTGTGCATGCGATAATTATAGGTAAGGGGAGGCTGAAGAACGTACCCCCTCACCCCCGCCGGATCATCGTGCCTGCGCCGTGAGCGGTGAAGAGTTCGATCAGCATGACATGCGGAATGCGCCCGTCGAGGATGACGACAGCCTCAACGCCCGCCTCCAGCGCATCAATGCAGGTCTGCACCTTGGGGATCATGCCCCCCGAAATCGTGCCGTCCTTCATCAGTTTGCGCGCCTCGTCGACCGTCAGCTGCGGGATCACGAACCCGTCCTTGCCGATCACGCCCGGCACATCGGTCAGCAACAGCATGCGTTCAGCGCCCATCGCGCCAGCAACCGCGCCCGCCACCGTATCCGCGTTGATGTTGTAGGTTTCACCGTTGCGGCCCACACCCACCGGCGCGATCACCGGAATGATGTCGGATGAAAGGATGGGCTCAAGAACTTCCGGATTGATCTCCTCCGGCTCGCCTACAAAGCCGAGATCAACGTGCTCCATCACGCCGGTGTCGGGATTGCGCTTTTCCGGCATCAGCTTGCGCGCAACGATCAGATTGCCGTCCTTGCCTGAAAGCCCGATGGCGCGCCCGCCCGCGCTGTTGATGGAAGAGACGACCTGCTTGTTGATCGAACCGGTCAGCACCATCTCGACCACATCAATGGCGGCGCGATCCGTCACGCGCAAACCATCGACAAAGCGCGATTTGATCTGAAGCCGCTCCAGCATGGAGCCGATCTGCGGTCCGCCGCCATGCACCACAACCGGCGCAATGCCGGTCTGCTTCATCAGCACGATGGACTGGGCAAAATGTTCGCTGACGCCGGTTTCACCCATGGCGTGGCCGCCATACTTCACCACGATGGTGCGGCCGTCATAACGCAGGATATAGGGCAGCGCCTCAACCAGCGTGCGTGCCGTGCCCCGCCATTTGGCGAGCTGGCGCATGGTGAAAGGCAGATCCTTGGCGGCGATATCGTCGGAAGCCATCTCAAACCATCATGGCTGCCGGGCTGGGCTGAAAATCAGGATCGGCGCCGCGCGCCTTATAGCGCAAAGAGCCCGCCAGAACCAAACTGAACAAGGGTCGCCGCCTAGTTGCCCGGCAGCAACTGGGCGATCGCGGCCTTGACGCTGGCCAGCCCCTCGCCGGTCTCGCTGGAGGTGACAAGAATGTCAGGGTGGGCGGCAGGGTGACGCTGGGCCTTGGCCCTGGTTGCCGCAAGGGTCTTCTCCAGCTCGCTGCGCTTGGGCTTGTCGGCCTTGGTCAGCACGATCTGATAGGAGACGGCCGCCTCATCCAGCGCCTTCATGGCCTCGATGTCGTTATCCATAAGCCCGTGGCGGCCATCAACCAGCAGCATGACGCGGCGCAAGGTCGAGCGTCCACGCAGGTAAGAGAAGATGAGCTTGGTCCACTGCGCCACCAGCTTCTTGGGCGCGCGGGCATAGCCATAGCCGGGCAGATCGGTCAGCATCATGACGCCGCCGAGATTGAAGAAATTGATTTCCTTCGTGCGGCCCGGCGTGTCGGAGACGCGCGCCAGCGTCTTGCGGCCGGTCAGCGCGTTCACCAGACTCGACTTGCCGACATTTGAGCGGCCGGCGAAGGCAATCTCGATCATGTCTTCGGGCGGCAGGTTTGATGTCGCCGTTGCCCCCGCCACAAAATCGCACGGGCCGGAAAAGAGAAGCCGCCCGCGCTCCTCTAACCGGGCGCGTTCGGCTTTCTCGGCTGCGTCGTCCGGCGTCATCACCCTTTGGCGCCGGGATCAGGTTTGCGCCCGATGCGGCCGGTCACCAGCCGCGCCAGGAAGCTGTTCCTGAGATTGTCGAAGAGGTGGATCTCCACATTCATGCGCCGCATGATGAAATATTGCTGCGCAACCGACAGCGTGTTGTTCCATGCCCAGTAGATGACAAGGCCCGCCGGAAAGCTCGCCATCAGGAACATGAAGAACCACGGCATCAATCCGAAAATGCGCTGCTGCATCGGATCGGTGGCGGGCGGGTTCATCTTCATCTGCACCCACATGGAGATACCCATGATGAGCGGCCAGATGCCGATATGCAGGAAGCTCCACGGTTCATAGGGCAACAGGCCGAACAGGTTGAAGACATTGGTCGGGTCGATGGCCGACAGATCCTGCACCCAGCCGAAGAAGGGCTTGTGCCGCATTTCCAGCGACACGTAGAGCACCTTGTAGAGCGAGAAGAAGACAGGGATCTGGATCAGGATCGGCAGACAGCCCGAAACCGGGTTCACCTTCTCGCGCTTGTAAAGGCCCATCATCTCGGCCTGCAGGCGCTGCGGATCATCCTTGAAACGCTCGCGCAGCTTCAGCATGTCCGGCTGGATTTTCTTCATCTTGCTCATCGACTCATAGCTCTTGTTCGCCAGCGGGAAGAACAGGAGCTTGATGAGAACGGTCAGAAGCAGGATGGCGACGCCGAAATTGCCGATCAGCGAATAGATGAAATCGAGAAGCAGGAAGATTGGTTTGGTCAGGAAGAAGAACCAGCCCCAGTCAATCGCAAGGTCAAAGCGCTTGATGCCAAGGCTTTCTTCATAGCCGTCAACAACCGACACCGACTTGGCGCCCGCAAAAAAATGATGCGTCACCGAAACCGTCTGCCCGGCGGCTGCAATGCGCGCCGAATTATAGCGGAAGTCGGTCTGATAGATGTTGCGCCCGTCCCGCGCATCGCGGGTAAAGCGTGCGATGATCGGCTCGTTCTGGTCAGGCGCAAGGGCGGCCATCCAGTAGTGATCGGTCATGCCCAGCCAGCCGCCCGTCGTGTCGAACGACTGCACCGGTTCATCCTGCATATCGGAATAGGTGAACTGTTCCAGCGTGCCGTCAAAGACGCCCAGCAGGCCCTCGTGGATCACCCAGATCGAGGCGGCAGGTTCGCCGCCATGGCGCGCAATCAGGCCATAGGGGTAAAGCGCCACGTCACTGCCGCTGCGGTTCTCAACCGCATCCGTGACCGTGAACATGTAATTGTCATCAAGCGCAATCGTGCGGCGGAAGATGAAGCCCTGGCCGTTGTCCCATTCCAGCGTCACGGGCTTGCCCGGTGCCAGCACGTCACCCTGCGCAATGCGCCAGATCGTATCCGCGCCGGGAAGAGAAATTGTGCCGCCGGGGGCAGCCGCCCAGCCGAACTCGGCGAAATAGGCGAAATCGGGATTGGCTGTGCCCTTGGGGCTCAAAAGCGTGATCTCTTCCGATTGCGGATCAACGCGCTCGCGATAGCGGCGCAGATTGAGGTCATCAAACCGCGCGCCCGTCAGCAGGATCGAGCCATCGACCGCATCGGAATTGATGGCAACGCGCGTGCCCGCGGCAATCACTTCTGCGCGCGGCAGATTGACGCCCGCCTGCGGGACTGACGGTGCGCTGATCGTGCTGCCCACATCCGTTACGGGTGCGGCTGTGCCATCCGCTGTCACGGTCGTTTGCTGGGCGGGCGGTGGCGGCGTCATCGGCCCCACCACAAATTCCTGCCACAGGATGACGACCGCCAGCGACAGGGCAATCACAAGGAACAAATTGCGGTTCTCACTCATGGCGTATGGCGTCCCTCCGCCGCGTCGGTGCGGGCGGTCAATTGCAGTTGGCCGTGGCGGCAGGTTTCGGAATGGCGATGGCGCGGCGGTACGGGATCATGACCCTCGCCACCACCCAGCCACTTGACCGGATGGCACGAAAGGATGCGGCGCGCAGCAAGGAAGCTGCCCTTCAGCGGCCCATGCACCTCCAGCGCCTCAAGCGCATAGGCCGAGCAGGTGGGGTCATACCGGCAATTCGGCCCCAGCATCGGCGAGATGAAATAGCGATAGAAGCGGATGGGCAGCGCCAACAAACAGGCACTTGCACGCGACAGCGCGCGCATCACGCCTTTGATGGCTTGCCCGATATTCATGGCTTGGCTTGTTCCGGCTTCCTTGGTCCGCGCTTGGCCTTGATGTGGCTTGCCCGTGCGAGCGCCTGTTTAAGGTCCGCGATCAGGCTTGGAAAGGGCAGGCTTGCTGCTTCGATGCGACCGACCAGCACATAATCCGTTCCGGCTTTGGCAGCCTCGGGAAAGGAAAGCCGCGCCGCCTCCTTCAGCCGCCGCCGCACCCGGTTGCGCATGACGGCATTGCCGACGCGCTTGGTGACGGTAAAGCCAAGCCGCGCCTGCGCGCCGTCCTCACGCTTGGAGAATTGCAAGGAAAAGCCTCGCCCATGCACGCGCCCGCCT
The DNA here is from genome assembly GCA_002352285.1 of Alphaproteobacteria bacterium UBA2784. GTDB lineage: Bacteria > Pseudomonadota > Alphaproteobacteria > Micropepsales > Micropepsaceae > UBA2784. The sequence goes on from DEIC01000057.1 coordinate 4,302, forward strand.
TCGGCCACGCGCAGAAAATCGGCGCGGTCTTTCAGCCGCTCAATGCACAAAGGCCCGGCGGCATCCTCGCGGGGCGCTTCGCCGGGCTTGTTTGCTTCAGGCAATGGAGGAATGCCCTGTTTGAAGGGCAAGGCCTCAGGCCGAAAGGCTCTTGCGGCCAGCGGCGCGGCGGCGCGACAGAACCTTGCGGCCGTTCTTGGTCGCCATGCGGCTGCGGAAACCGTGACGCCGCTTGCGGACGAGCTTGGACGGCTGATAGGTGCGCTTCATCGGAATAACCCGGACAACTGGAAGAAACGGGGGTTGGCCAAGGGGGCGCCCGCCGGAAAGCGTGGCTTCTAGCCATTCTTGCCCCCCAAAGTCAACGAAGCGGCCGACTTTTTCTGTTAACGGCCCTGACCGGCTGAATCCCGATAACCCTTGAGATTGCCTAGGCTTTTGGCCTCAAAGACGCCCCGCGCCACCGCCCGGGCCATGGTATCTGCAGCGATTGCCCCCAATCGTGACAGGTAAAGGGCGCGCGGTTCCGGCAATTCCCGCGTCCCCGACGCCAGCGCAAAGACCACATCACCATCGCCCATGGTGTGGATGGGGCGGATCGCGCGGGCATAGCCATCCTGCGCCATCATGGCGACGCGCCTGGCCTCGGCTACGCTCAAACGCGCATTGACGGCGACGACGCCAATCGTGGTGTTCTCGCCCGGGCGCGGCACACGCGCCTTGATGTCATCGGGAAAATCGAGATGGGGAAGGGGGTGCGATGGCGGTGTCTGCCCGCCCAGCTCATGCGCGCGTTCAAATGGCCATGCCCAGAATGTGCGCGTGCCGGGAACAAGGACCGAGCCAAAGGGGTTCACCGCCGCCAGCGCCCCGACAATGAATCCGTCATCGGTTTGGGTGGAGGCGCTGCCCAGTCCGCCCTTCAGCTGGCCGGCCTGCGCGCCATAGCCCGCCCCGGCATTTCCGAGTGCAAAATTTTCCGACGCCGCCTCGCATGCCGCGCGGCCCAGCGCGTCATAGGGCGGATGCTCGCCCCAGTTTTTGTCGCCGCCATTCATCAGATCAAACAGGATCGCGGCGGGCACAATCGGCGCAACCATGTTGGATGCACCAAGCTTGAAACCGCGTCCGCGTGCGCCCAGCCATTTGGCAACGCCACTCGCCGCCTCCAGCCCATAGACCGAGCCACCGGAAAGCACGATGGCGTCAACCGCATCAACCAGCGTTTCAGGCGTCAGCGCATCGGTCTCGCGCGTGCCCGGTGCGCCGCCGCGCATGTCAACGCTGGCAACCATGCGCGAATCGCACAGGATTACGGTCGCGCCCGTCATCGCGCGCGCATCATGTGCATTGCCGACGCGCAGCCCCGGCACATCGGTGATGAGGTTCTTCGGGCCTGGCTGTGTGGTGGTCATGGCGAATGGTCCGCAAGGATGACGCGCGCGCCCGCATAGAGTTCGGCAAGCCCGATCATGGCGGCATCCGGCGCCGTGACAAGAAAGGATGGCACGCGCGCCAGATAATCTCTCATGCGCCCCTTCGCCTCCATGCGGTGACGGAAAAGCGCGCGGTCAAAGAGATCGCCCCAGCGCGGAAGTATGCCGCCCGCAAGATAAATCCCGCCAGTCGCACCCGTATTCAGCACCACATTGCCTGCGGCTGCGCCCAGAAGGCCGGTGAAAACCGCAATCGTCTCAACCGCGACCACATCAGTTTTCGCGCGCGCGCGTTGTGCGATTTCGGCAGGCGTGGGCTTGGCAGTGATGGCAACGCCATCAAGGGCTGCAATTGCGCCATAAAGCACTTCCATGCCCGAGCCGGAAAGCACGCGCTCGCAGCTCACATGCCCGAATTGCTGTTGCAACTGCCAGAAGATGGCAAGCTCCCGCGCATTGCCGGGCGCAAGATCAACGTGGCCCCCCTCGGCTGCCAGCGGCACAAAGCGCCCGCGCCCGCACGGCACCAGGGCCGAGACGCCAAAGCCCGTGCCGGGGCCGACAATCGCGCGCGGTGCATGAGGATCACCCGCGCCGCCTCCAAATGCATCAACATCGCCCGGCGTCAAAGCCGCCAGTGCAGCCGCCTGCGCCGTAAAGTCGTTTACGATCAGCGGGCGCGCCACGCCGGTTGCGCGCATGATCGCCTCGGCATCAATGCGCCAGCCTGCGTTGGTGAGGTTGATCGCGCCATCAACCACAGGCCCTGCACCGGCAATCGCTGCACCGGCAAGCGGTGCGGCAATCTGATCGGCGCGCATCGCCTCGCCAATGGCCGAGAAAAGATCAGGCATCATTTGCGTGGCCAGCACGCTCGCCACATGCGGGCGCTCATTTGGCCGCGCAAAGGCAAAGCGCGCAAACGTGCCGCCAATATCGGCATAAAGTACAAGCCCGCTCATGGGCTCACGCCATTCTGCGGCAGGATGATCTGGAACTGCGTACCCGACGCATCCGAGCGCAGAAGCCGCAATTGCCCGCCATGGCCGCTCACCAGCTCATGCGCGATGGCGAGGCCAAGTCCCGTGCCGCGCGTGCGCGCGCCACCCGCAAAAGGCTCGAACAGATGCGCTTTCACTTCTTCCGGCAGGCCGGGGCCGTTATCGGCGATGGTGATGCGCGTTTCGGCAAGATCACCTTCCGCTGAAATGCTGATCTGCGCGCCCGCGCGCTCGGAAAGCGCCTGCGCCGCATTGCGGATGAGATTGAGCAGCACGCGGAACAGCTGATCGCCGTCGGCAAAAATCGTCATGCCCTCTGGCACATCAATCGTGACCGAAATCGCCCCCGTGTCGCCCGCAGCCGCCACGGCCTCATTCACCATCGGCAGCAGATTGTGTGTGCGCAGTTGCGGCGGCAATTCATCGGCGCGGCCATAGCGCAGCGTGTTGGTTGCAAGGTCAATGGCGCGATCAAGCGCCCGCACCAGTTTCGGCGCGGCGCGCTTCACCGCCGGATCATCGCTTTGCGCGAGGCGATCAGATGCCAGCTGTGCGCTGGAAAGAATGTTCCTCAGATCGTGATTGATCTTGGCAACAGCCGTGCCCAGCGCCGCCAGATGCGCCCGCTGGCGCAGCGCGCTGCGCACCTGCGTCTGCATGTCGGCCAGCGCCGTCTCCGCGTCACCGATTTCGCCATGCCGCGCGATGGGCGCAATGATGCGCTTTTCATCCTCCGGCTGGTCGCGGAAGCTGGTCATCGAATGCGTGATGCGCCTTATCGGCCGCACGATCACGTAATGGAGCGAAATGAAAACCAGCGCGCCCGTCACCAGAGAAATGACCAGCGACAGCACCAGCACGCGCTGCGCATAGGCAAGAAGCTCGGCGCGAACGGGCCCTTCCTCGGCTAGCGCCTCAATGGACTGCCCGCCTTCAAAGCGTGGCAGGCCGATGATGCGCAGGATGCGACCCTCTGGCGCCAGCAGCGTCGAGAGCGCGCCGGATGCGCTGGCAAAGAAGGGCGGACTGCGCAGGTCAAAAACCTCATCCACCTGATTGGGCATGTCATCGGCAAGGAACAGTTGCCGCGTCTCATTGCGCTTGAGCGAAACCGCACGCACGCCCGCATTGGTCAAAAGCTCGCGCCGCAATTCGGGCGAGACCTGATTGCCCTCGGTCTCTTCCAGCGCCAGCACGGCGAGCTGGGCGGCAGCCAGTTTTTCTTCCAGAAGGTTGCGGTGAAAGCTGGCGACACTCGGCACGTAAACCAGCACGCCGCTGACCATCACATAGACAATGGTCAGCATCAGAAGGCGGCCCGACAGGCTGCGCGGCCACAGGCGCATGGCGCCGGCATGGCGGGGCAGGGCGCCCCGCGCCGCTTCACTGATCCGCTGAAACAAGGGCGCGCGCATGGGCGCCATGTCTAGCAGACAAGTCCTTTTCCTGTCAGCCGAAACGCGACAGGAATGAAACGAGCCTTTTGACCTTGGGCGAGAAAAGCGTGGGCGTGAACCAGGCCCCCGCCGCGCGCTTGGAGATTTCAGACAAAGTGGGATAGGGCGCAACGACGCTGGCCATGTCGCGCATGGTCATCTTTTTCTGCACTGCCATCACCCAGGGCAGGATGAGGTCGCCTGCATGCGGCGCGGCAATGGTGCAGCCAAGAATGCGCCCGCCTTTGCCGGTCACCACCTTGATCAGGCCATCGTGATGACGCTCGGCATGGGCGCGGTCGTTCTCCTCCACCTTCCAGCGCGAAACGGTGACCGGGCCAAGCTTTGCTGCATCCGCCTCGTTCATGCCCACATGCGCAAGTTCCGGGTCGGTATAGGTCGCCCACGGAATGGCGCTGGCGGCATAGGCGCCGCCAAAACGGAAAAGCGCCGAGCGGATGACAAGGCCCGCCTGATAGCCCGCGACATGCGTGAACTGAAGGCCGCCCGCCACATCGCCAATCGCATAGATGCGTTTGTTCGCCGTGCGCAGTTTCGTGTCAACCGCGATGCCCTTTTTGGTGAAGCTGATACCGGCTTCTTCAAGCCCCAGCCCCTCGACATTCGGCGCGCGGCCCGCCGCCACCAGAAGATGCGAGGCGGAAAGCACCTCGCCGCCGGAAAGCGCAATGGAGATTGCGCCCGCACTGCCACTGATCTTTTCAATCTTTGCGCCTTCGCGAATATCGATGCCCTCGCGCCGCAGCACGGAAAGAACCACGCCCGCACATTCCGCATCATCGCGGGCAAAGGCCTTGAACGCCTCCAGCACCGTCACCTTTGCACCCAGGCGGCGATGCGCCTGCGCCATTTCAAGGCCTATCGGCCCCGCGCCGATCACCACCAGATGCGTGGGCAGTGTGCGATTGTCCCACAGCGTTTCGTTGGTGAGATACGGCACGTCCGCCAATCCCGGAATGGGCGGCGCAACAGCGCGCGATCCCGTCGCTATCACAAAGCGCCGCGCGCGGATGCGCTTGCCGCCCGCCTCGACTTCACGCGGAGAGACAAAGCGCGCCGTCGCCTGAATGACATTCACGCCAAGGCCGGTAAAGCGCTCCACGCTGTCCATCGGCGCAATGGCGGCGATCACGTCGTGCACATGATCCATCACCTTCGCGTAATCGACGGCGGGATCCACGGCCTTGATGCCGAACGGCCCCGCCTCGCGCATGGCTTGCGCGCGCGCAGCTGCCGCAATCAGCGCCTTGGATGGAACGCAACCCGTGTTCAGGCAATCGCCGCCCATCTTGTGCTTTTCGATCAGCACCACCTTGCGGCCCAGCTGGGCAGCACCGGCCGCCACCGACAGGCCGCCAGAGCCCGCGCCAATAATGCAGATGTCGCAATCGATGCGCGAGGCGGCCATGGGATCAGTCCTGATTTTTGACAAGGCCAAAGCGGCGCGCCGCAATCGGCAACAGCGAAAGCAGGATCAGCCCGCCAATCGGCAAAAGGATTTCGGGTTTGAGGAAAATCGAAAGCCCGAGTTCAGGCGTCTGCCCCGCATCAAACAGCGCGCCCAATCCATTGCCGATGGAAATGTAGACAAACGTGCCGGGGATGATGCCGATGAAAGTGGCGAGTACGTAAGGGCCAAGCCGCATGCCAAGCAACGCAGGCGCCAGGTTCACCAGAAAAAACGGAAAGGCCGGGATGAGGCGCAGCGTCAGCAGATAGGAAAACGCATTGCGCTGAAAGCCCGCCTCAAGTTTTTTGAGCGTTGCGCCCGCGCGCCGCGCAAAACTTTCCCGGAATGCGCCACGCGCCGCAAGAAAAAGCGCGGTTGCACCCAAAGTCGCCCCGCACACGACCGTCACGGTTCCCACCGTCAGGCCAAACAGCAATCCGCCCGCCAGCGTCATCACCGCGCCCAGCGGCAATGAAAAGGCGACAACCAGCGCATAAAGCCCGCCAAAGGCCAGTGGCGCCAGCAACGGATTCTGCGCCACATAATCGGCCAACACCACGCGATTGGCGCGCAGCGATTCCAGCGTGAAATATTTCTGCAGATCGAGCGCGAAAAAGACGATCAGCCCCGCCACCAGCGCCACAAAGGGCAGCGCCCGTTTCAGGCGCGCATCAACGCTTTCGTTTTCCGGGGTGCTCATCGTGCGTCACGAGTCCTTCGCATCATTCAGCGACCAGTCATAGAAGGTGGAGCGGATCGAGGAGACCCCGTCAAGCTTCGCCCGCAACCCCGGGGCGGCATAGAGTTTCAGATGCGCAATCACGCCTTCCTCGCTGCCGCCGAAATCGCGCTGATACCATTCATAGATGCGCGACACTTTCAGCCGGCCCGATGAAAGATCAACCCCGCGCGCATTGTTGACATAGGCGCGCGCAGCCGCATCAAGCTGTGCTGAAAGCGTGGGCCCGCGATAGGGCTCGGCCGCAAGGTTGGGGCAGCCGACAGATGCGCAATTGACGGCATAATGGATGCGGTTGTCGCCAAACGCCGCCAGCAGCCGCGTATGCTCAATGTCGTCGAGCGACAGCATCTCGCCCTCGATCGAAAGCAGCTTCTTCTTCCACGGGCCGATGGAAAAAAGCCCCGGCGAAATCGAAATCTCGCGGATCGAGGAGACGGGGTAATGATCCAGCACCACTTTCAGCGTCAGCGCATTATAGGCGTTGATATAGAACGCCATGCGCGACGCCTCATCCATCGATGAGGGCGCCGCCGCCGACAGCGCATCCAGATAGAGGGCAAGGGCGGCCACATCGCGCCCGTTCGCCTTCCACGCGCCATAGTCAACCCGCGCAAGGCCCGCATCATCAACCGCCACATAGCGCGACAGCAGTGCACCAAACGGCGCATGAAGATCATTTCCTTGGGCGCGGGCTTTCATGGGGGCAATCATTACAGTGGCGAGAAACAGGGCAATGAGAAGACCGATAAGGGCGCAAGCACGGGGGGCAATGGAATGGGGGCAGAGGCGGAAGCCTCGCCGGTCTGACGGATGCATGTCTGACAGATGCATGTTTCGTTCCCGGGCCGCGCGCGCGGCTGCGGCTGTTGATTGATCTGCCCGCCGGCAATCTAGGGCGGCATGGCCCCGCTGGCCAGTGTGGGTGGCGGGCGCGGAACACGCCCGTGAAAAGCCGGAATTTCGGGGCAGGGCGGCAAGATAGGCCCCATCGCCCCAAACATCTTGCAACCGGCAAAAAACCCTGCTTTACGTGCGCACCCCGTGGGGCCCCTTCCGGCCCGTGCAGGGACCATAGCGGCGGCGGCAGAGTTTCAGGCCCCCGCCCCGGCGATGCGCCCGTAGCTCAGTTGGATAGAGCACCAGACTACGAATCTGGGGGTCAGAGGTTCGAATCCTTTCGGGCGCGCCATTCCTATCATTGTCCATACCGAAGACATGGGT
>DEIC01000014.1:0-8233 GCA_002352285.1 Alphaproteobacteria bacterium UBA2784
AGCGTCACCATCACAGGCAGGATCAGCGCAAATTCAATAGCCGACACGCCGCGCACATCGCGGATGAAGCGGCGGATCGGCGTGAAGATGCGGTTCGCGCCTGTCATGGCCCTACCCCGCCAGAAGCGCCCCGAAGGGCTCGTTGCGGAAGGCGGCGCTTGATTGCAGCAGGCGTTTGCCGCCCGACATGTTCTCCAGGAACGCACCAAGGCCGGGCGTCATCACGTCCCAGGCATAGAAGACGCGGACCAGGACCACGTCGCCGGGCGCACCCGGACTAAACTGGAACGAACCGGCAAAATCACCATTGGCATCCAGCGGTGAGGAAAACGCCACATTGTTGAACTGGCTGAACGTGCGCACGTCAATCTTGAGCCGCGCATCGCATGCCAGAATGACATTGATCTGGTTGCACACTTCGGTGCGGAACTGCTCCTCGGTGAAACCATTGGCCTGGACCCGCCCGGTGCGGATCATGCGGGCGGTCTCCTGCACCGCATTGTCGAGCACACCATTGGCAAAGAAGACGGTCGTGGTCTCGATCAGCGCAAAGAGCAGCGCGCAGAAGGGAACGGCGACAATCGAGAATTCGATGGCAGCCGCTGCTTCGCGGTCGCGGGTAAAGCGCGCAAGGAAACGCGCCAGACGGCGCGGCTTGCGGTGCTGACCTTCCGGGGTGCGCTTCTGCGCTCCACCGGCAGGATATGAAATGTGACCTGCACCCATACGCAACAACTCTCTTCTGCGCCCCCTTCTTGCGGGGCCATGCAGTCTTGAGCCGCAGGGCGAAAATTGGAAGCCGCTCAGCGGATTAAGCATCTACAGAGTCCTAACGCGCGGAAAGAAATTGCGCGGCGGCATTTACCGCAAGGCAACCACACTCGCGGGAAGTGAGCGCTTCATCTGCAGTTTACTGCAATCATTGCATGCTCTTCCGAGGGAAGGCATTTGCGGGTGAGGTTCTAATGCGCGGTCTCCTCAAAGGATTCCTTTCGCGCTTCATGCGAGCGACGGGCGCGAATGTGGCAGTCATGTTCGGGCTGTCGATCATCCCCATTATTGCAGCGGGCGGCACGGCGCTCGACTTCTCGCGCGCTATGGCCGTGAAGTCGCGGCTTTCCAACGCGCTTGATGCGTCAGGTCTTGCAGTCGGTGCGTCCATCGGCACGTCGCAGGCGCAGATGCTTGACATCGCCACCAAATATTTCAACGCGAACTATCCCGAGGATGAGATCGGCGCGACGTCAAACCTGACCATTTCGGCGGTTGGAGACCAGATCACCATCTCTGCTTCGGCGCGCGTGGAGACGACACTGTTGGGCCTTGTCGGCATTGACTATATCGATGTCTCGACGTCGTCGACCGTTGTGCGTGAATCCAAGGGCCTTGAAGTCGTGCTTGTTGCCGACAATACGGGTTCCATGGATGACAATGGCAAGATCGGTTCGCTGCGCCAGGCGGCGACCGATCTTGTGAACATCCTGTTTGGCGATCAGGCAGCGCCAACCAAATTGCGCATGGGGATTGTGCCGTTCAGCCAGACAGTGCGGCTCAACCCCGGCACGGCTGTCTCACGGGGCTGGATTGATACGACAGGAACATCCAGCGTTGCGCGCCTCAACTTCGATGGCGGCTATCATGCCTATACGATGTATCCACGTCTTCGCAGCCAGAGCTGGCGTGGCTGTGTGGAGGCGCGGCCGGGCGGACTTGAAGAGCTTGATACCGCGCCGAGTTCGGGAGCGCCTGATACGCGCTGGGTGCCCTATTTCCACCCGGATGAGCCTGACAACAATGATGCGGCGGGTCAGCCGCGCTTTCCCAACACTTACATCTCTGACGGGCTTTCGCTCTCGACCGCGCCGCTGACGCGCCAGAGGAACAATGCAAAGTACGTCAACCGGAATACCAGCGGGCCGCATCGCGGCTGCAGCCTTACGGAGATTCTGCCGCTGACNNTCGCCGACAGAGCCGTTCACCGAGGGCGTTTCGTTCAGCGACAATGACTGGAACAAGGCGCTCATTCTGCTTACCGACGGCCTCAACACGGTCGATGACCGGAACAACATGAATGGCTCCACCTATTCCGCGTGGGGCTACCTTTCCCAGATGCGCATGGGAACGGGCATCGATACGGAAGCCGAGGCTGTGACCGAGCAGAATGCGCAGACCGGCCGCATGTGCACGCGCATCAAGGATGCAGGCGTGCGCGTCTATACAATCCTTTTCATGATCTCGGATGCGACACTGGTCAATCTGTTCCGCACCTGCGCCAGCGAGCCCGGCCTATACTTCAACTCGCCCACCACATCGCAGTTGCAGACCGTGTTCCGCGCCATTGCGCAGGACCTCTCGAACCTGCGCATCGCGCAGTAAAGGCCAACACAAGCAAAAGGGCCGCCCGTTGACGGGCGGCCCTGATGTTTTCAGACGGTCAGATCGGGCTTCTTACTTCGCCAGATTGATGACCGCGCGGCGGTTCTGCGGCTCACGCACGCCAGGGCCAGTCGGCACCAGCGGGTCAGAGAAGCCGCGGCCCGACGTCATGATCTTGTCGGCGGGAACGCCAAGGCTGACGAGCTCAGAGGCAACGGCAGCGGCGCGGCGCTCCGACAGGCCCTGATTGTACGAAGCCGAACCAACGGTGTCGGTGTGGCCGACCACGTCAATCGACACATAGCCCTGGGCCTGATAGGTCGCGGCGGCCTCCGCCACAACGGCCTGGGCTTCTGCCGACAGGTTCGACTTGTTGAAGTCGAAGAACACGATGTAGTTCTCGACGATCGGGGCATCCGGCGGCGGCGGCGGCGTATCATCAATGACGACGGCAGCAGGCGCCGCGCCGAAGAACATGCGCACACCGAGCATGACGGCATGCGCGTCGTACTCGAGGTTCTCGATCGGGTTCGGGAAAATGAAGACGTTGGTGAAGTTGTCGTCTTCAACGGTGAAGTAGTTGTAGCCGAGATAGACGTCAGTCATCGACGTCCACTGATAGTGCAGCTCGGCAATGCCCTGCCAGGCCATGCCCGACGTGTCATCATCGATGACCGTGCCGGCGGCATTGATCTTGTACTCGTGGTCGACATTGGCATAGCCGATACCGCCGCCCAGCGAGAGCTGCCAGTTGTCGTTCAGCTGCCAGTCGTAGAGGAGGTTCAGCATGCCGCTGAACGCGGTGACATCGCCGTTCGAGTCACCGAAGAACATCGTGTTCTCGGTCAGGTCGGAGGCGCGATAGCCAAGCTCGCCCTCGAGGCGGAAACCGCCCATCCATTTGTAACCCACCGAGCCCAGGATCGCGATGCCGGTATCGTATTCGGCAGGGATGTCCACGCCGAAGACGCCGGTCAGATCGTCATTGTCCTGAACGAAGACGGCGCCGACGCCGCCATCGACATACCAGCCATGCGGTGCTTCAGCCGCGGCAACGCCGGGAAGCGCAAGCACAAACGCGCTGGAAAGCAAAAGACCCTTCAACTTCATGGATACCCCCTTGTTGTCGCGAAATTCACGCAAGCCAATGTGGCGCAGCCGGCTTTCGGGCCGCACCAATCGGAGCGATTCATAGCATGAGCCGAGGGGCCGGGTCATGTGGCAATCCGGCCATGGCGCGCGGAATCATGATTGGGGGGGTGGGGTTCAACTCCCTCTGGACACTGGACAATCGCCGCGCATGCGCCGACCTGCGGCCTGTGACCCGCATCACCCGGCAAAGCAAAAGGGCCGCCCGGAAACCGGACGGCCCTGATGTTTTGGCCAGAACGCTGGCCGGAGGTCAGTCCTGAAGGATTAGTTCAGGTTGATGACCGCACGGCGGTTCTGCGGCTCACGCACGCCGGGGCCAGTCGGCACCAGCGGGTCCGAGAAGCCACGACCCGAGGTCGCGATCTTGTCGGCAGGGACGCCCAGGCTGACGAGCTCTGAGGCGACCGCAGCAGCGCGGCGCTCCGAGAGGCCCTGGTTGTACGAGGCCGAACCAACGGTGTCGGTGTGGCCGACGACGTCGATCATGACCGAGCCGGTCGACTGGTAGGTGGCAGCAGCTTCGGCAACGACGGCCTGGGCTTCAGCCGAGAGGTTCGANNGCAGCCGGGGCGCCGAAGTGGTAACGCAGACCAACCATCGCGGTGTGGGCGTCATAGTCGCCTTCCACCGTGCCACCGAACGTCGAGTCGAACTCGGGATTCACGGCCGAGAAGTAGGTGTAGTTCAGCTGGGCCGACCAGTGGTCGTTGAACTGGTACGAAGCTTCGGCGAGCAGCTGCCAGGCAGCCGTCGTGTCGCTGTCGTTGACGGCGGTGAGGAAGCCGAACAGCTCCACATCCGTCTTGATGCGCGCGCCACCGATACCGGCGCCGAGCGACAGATCCCACTTCGGACCCATGTCGAAGTCGTAATAGAGGTTGACCATGCCCGAGAGTGCTTCGGCATCTTCGCCGGTGACGAAGCCGTTGTTCTCGAACTCGTTGAGGCGGTAGCCGGCCTCAACTTCAAGGCGCCAGCGCTCCTGGAACGCATAGCCGAGCGCCATCGTGGCGGCCCAGCCCGTCTCCATGCCCTGACCCTGATCGTCTTCAACCCAGTTGGCGCCGAGCGTGCCATCCAGGTACCAGCCGCGCGTGGATTCCGCGGCGGCGACTCCGCCAAGCGCAGCGGCAAAAGCGCTGGCCAGCAAGATCTGCTTCAAAGCCATTTTCATGTCCCTCTTAAGATTGGGGCATCGCCCCCGAAAATCCGCCGGTCACGCCCCCCGTGAGCGTGTTGCCTCGCGATCGCGGGAGTCGATAGCACAGGCTGAAGGCCCCATGGAACCTAAAGACCTGCCATTCAAAGGCATTCATTGCGGATTGGCACAGGCTTGTTGCACTTGTGCCACGCGATTCCAGCCCGCTTTGACGTCAGATCGATTGACAGATAAGTTAGTATTTTCAATGGATTAAGTTCGAGGTGCGGGGGCCGGATACGCCAGGATGGCCCTTCCTATGGTAAATCATGACGGATCGTCAGTGCCGGAAATTCCACCAACATACTCATTCAATCAATGACGCAGCCGTCAGAATCAAAGAAACCCATTCCGAATCAGTGAGATAACCTGGCACGACGGACCAGAATCAGGACCGGCATCACCCCAAACAGGGCTTGCCCCGCAAGACCCGCCCAATTCGCTGGATCCGTCATCTGCACAAGGGCTGTCCCAAGACTTTCTGCGCCCAGTGTCATCGCCACGACAATCTCTGCGGCGATCAACAAGAGTAACGCGAGTGCGCCCATCGCAAACCGCTGAAGAAATCTTTCGGGCACGGCGCACCACTTCACCACGAAGCGGCACACAACAAATGAGATGACGAGCATGAAGGGCAACTCGGCCAACACCGCACTGACGCGGCCCATCTGCGGCTCGAGCACCATCACCCGCAGCGTGCCCAGCATGAACCCGGCAGCGAACACGATGGCGAAATAGACAATTGCAGCGGCAATCCAGTTCCCACGCCTCATGCGCAGCCTTTCATGCATCGGGTTTCAGCCAGCCATCATATTGCACGATGAGGCCGCAGACGGGATGCGTGATCCGCACAAAGAAGACAAAGCGCCCCGCTTTCACATCCTCATGCGCGGTGACGCGGGGGCCAAGAAAGCGCGGCATGGGCACACCAAACGCGCGCCAGCCTTGCTGCACCAGCGCGACACGAGAGCCTTGCGTTTCCAGCGCCATTGAAAACGCCAGCGGACCAAAACGTTCGATGACCAGATGGGAACGCGCGCCAGTGCCTTCCTCCTGCGTGCTTGAAAATTTTCTGCCGCGGAAATTGCGCGTCCATTTCTCGACGCCATTTTTCACGTCAAAGCGGACCTCAACATCAACCAGAGCGCGGGCAGGCGGAAAGCGCATGACGAAGGCAGCCAGCCGCGCGAGCGGATTCTTTCCCCGCTGAACATTGGCCTTGCCTGAGGCTGTCATGGTTGTGCGCACGTCATGCATGGCGCGCCACTCGGGCGGCCGTGCCGCCCAGGCGTCACCCAGAATGCGCTGATAGAGCGGCGTGTCGGGCGGCAAAGTCATGCGTGTTCCGGTCCTGATCTTCAAACGGGAGAGCTGCGGCATGACATCATCGAGCTGCAAATCGGCCCATGCGGCGCGTGCGCCCGCTGGCGGCGGCTTTGCGTCACACACGCGGCCGATCATCGCAGCGGCAGCCACCACGGGAACGAAGGGGCCCGTATCGCCCTCTGCCAGAAGGTGAAAACTGCGCACCAGTTCCGCCCCGTGCGCATCACTTCCGGTTGCTTCGACAATCATGCCGCCACGATGTTCGCCCCATCGCATATGGCGCTGCACGCAATTCATCAGGGGCACGAGTGTGCGCAGCGAACGGAGAATCCCGGCGCGCACCAGACGGCCCAGCGCCACGATGCCTGCATGCTGAAAGCGCGGCCGGATGGCGGCGCCAAACCATACGCGCTGAAGTGAGGGCGCCACTTGCGGCATCAAGCGCAGATCGGGCACCTCGACCAGCGAAAAGCGCATGGGCTTCATCGGCACCACGCCGGGGGGCGCGATGGCATAGCAGCGATGCGACAGCAATGCAGGCGCCGAAGCCTTCTTCCCGTCGCGCCAGAGGACGACCGGCTTTCCGGCATAGGACGCAATCGCGTGGAGCACATTCCTGCCCATATCGACAAAGGGGGATGGCGCGATGCCGCCCGCCACCTCATCGATGCGCGCAAAGCCGGACGCCAGCACCCGCACGATCGCAGACGTCAAAGCCGGGCATGTTGAAAGGCCGGACAGAACAAACAGCTGTGCTTTGCGCGCTATTGCGTCAAGTGCGGCAATCCCTTCAACGAAGGCGGCGTCATCCGCAAGGTCGAGATAGTTGATGCCGCACGCAATCGCGGCGCGCGGCAACTGATAGGGATCGCTTGCTGCTTCCTTGCCATAGGCCTGAAACGGGCCGCTGGCATCGATCACAAGGTCGGGGGCGAGTTCTTTCAGGTGCGCTTCGCCATCCCGCCCCCGCACAAAGCGTTGCGGCGTGAGAATTGCAGCCACGCCCTTCAAGCTGGCGCAGAATTGCTCGGCCTTCCTGAGATCGCGCCCCGCAACGATGAGCGACAGACGCGCATCATCCTTCAGCAGCGTCACAAGCCGCGCACCAAAACTGCCATAGCCGCCGACAATGAGGATGCGTAGCGCTGGGCGATCAAATTTCATGGGGCAGCATCAACCCAGATCACGCGTCATGAAGCGCCAGACGGGGTGGAGTTCTTTCGGCACTTCGGCTTGCGGGTAGGGCGCGATGTCACGAAAGCCGAAAGCCTCATAGATGCGGTGGGCATGCGCCATGAAAGGCCCGGTTTCAAGCACGACCCGGTCAAATCCGAACATGCGTGCATCATTCAGCAGCTGCTCGACGATGTGCATGCCAAGCTGATGGCCGCGCCCTTCTGGCGTCACATAGATGCGTTTGATCTCGCCTGTCGTGGCGCTCAAACGGCGCAGGCCGCCCATGCCGGAAGGCCGGCCATCCACTTCGGCCAGGTAGAAAATGCCGTCAGGCGGCGTGCCCGCGCACAGCTTGTCGAGCGCCTTGTCCATGTAGTCCGGGATCGGCGCGCCCAACAATTTTTCAATGTCATGGCCGAACAGTGCTTTCACCTCGCCTGCAATCCATTGGGCATAGGCAATGTTGAAACGCAAAAGCACGCCGCGATCATGCGACAGGTCTGCCGGGCGGAAGGAAAGGCCGGATGATTTGCGGCTGGACGAGGCACGCATCAATTCTTCTTCGAGCGCCGCAACAAACACATCCTTGCGGGCCTGATAGTCTGCGCGGAGCGTGCCGTCGCTTTCGCTCAGACTGCGCTTCAAGGCCGCATATTCTTCGCGCGCTGCCGTGTCCGTCCGCAGATGATCGCGGAAGGCAAGGTGGCGTGCGATATGGGCTGAACCCGCTTCAAACACGTGCAGGTGGAAGCCGGGCACGGCGGATATCGGCGGCTTTGAAAAATAGCGGCGCCCGGCAATGCCGTATTCGCCGCGCGCCTCGTAACCCAGCGCGATCAAGGACGGCGTGATGGCATCGACAGCCTCAAGCGATGGCGTCTCGCCCAGCATGTCGATGATGTTCTTGGCGCAAAGGCCGGGCACAGAAGTTGAGCCGATGTGATGCAGGCGCACCAGCGCGCCTGACGCTGCACGCGCAAGCCGCTCCATCTCTGCCGCACAGGC
>DEIC01000014.1:8325-9349 GCA_002352285.1 Alphaproteobacteria bacterium UBA2784
GGCACGTTCTATAACTATTTCGACGATGTGCCCGCGCTTCTGGCCGAGATCGAGAAGCTGATTACCGCCGCCCATGCCGCTTCTATCGCACCCCTGATTGCTGGCGTTGACGATCCTTCGCTGCGCTTTGCGCGCATTACGCGGTTTGCGCTGGGCGCCATTGCCGCACGGCCAGAGATCGGGCGGCTGATGTTTGATGCGGGCCTTCCGGCCGATGGTCTGTCGCGCGGATTGCGCGCCAGCCTTGCTTCAGACATTGAGGAAGGCATCGCGCGCAAAATCTTCCGCGCAAGCAATGCCGCCCTTGCCGCCAGCATCGTGGCAGGCGCCATTCAGGGGCTTGCGATTGATCTTTATCGCGGCGCGCTTGCGCGTGCGGCCATTGACGAGGCGGTTGCCTCCCTGCTGGCGTTTCTGGGTGTTCCGCCCGCGCGCGCAAGGAAGCTCGCAACCGAAAAGATTGCCTTACCCGTGATGCCCGCACTGCCGCTGGGGTGGCTCAATATCACAGCAGCGTCCCCTGCAAGCCCGAAGCCCGGCAAACGGAGCCGCACATGAAGCCGCAGAAAAGCGCTGCCCGCACATGGACGCGGGGCGATAATGGCTTTGACTCAGCCGTGCTTGCCACCAGCTTTAATGCCGCTGATCCCGGCCGCCGCCCGGCCGTGATGATGGAGGCCACCAGCACCGATGACGTGATCGCCGCCATCAAGTGCGCGCGTGCGGAAGGCTTGAAAGTCAGCCTTGTTTCGGGTGGGCACAGCTGGGCGCAGAACCACATCCGCGACGGCGCGTTGCTGCTCAATCTTTCACGGCTCAATGCGATCGAGATTGATGAACACAACCGCGTGGCGCGCATCGGGCCGGGCGTTGTCAGCGGCGATCTGAATGCCGCATTGGCAAAGCGCAATCTCTTCTTCCCCGTGGCGCACGCCTATACCGTGGGCATGGGCGGATTTCTTTTGCAGGGCGGCTTTGGCTGGGGCAGCCGCCATTATGGTCTTGGATGCGAGAACGTCATCGG
>DEIC01000014.1:9507-10010 GCA_002352285.1 Alphaproteobacteria bacterium UBA2784
GTGTCCTTCATCAGCAAAAGCCCGGTGCGCAAACAAGCAAGCCTCACCCTGCCGCTGGTGCCGATGGCGCGCAGTTTCATGATGAAGACGGGCGAGCGCACGCTTTTCCTGCCGAACACGCGCTGGGTTGCCGACAATATGTGGATGAACGGGCCGATTGCGCCGTTGCTGCCCGCCTTGCGCAGGATTGCCGACACGCAGCCCGCTGCGCCCAGCCATGCGCTGTGGCTCAACTGGAATGCGCCCGCCCAACGCAAGGACATGGCGTTTTCGATGGAGGGGCGCACTTACCTTGCGCTCTATGGCGGATTGCGCGGCAAGGCCAGCGCCGCCGATCAAAGCTGGGCAACCGATCACATGCGCGCGCTGGAGCAACACTCTGTTGGCATCCAGCTGGCGGATGAAAATCTGGCGCGCAGGCCATGGCCATTCGTTTCAACTGCCAACATGAAGCGGCTGGATCAGGTGCGTGCTGCCTATGATCCCGACGGGCTGTTTCATCC
>DEIC01000049.1 GCA_002352285.1 Alphaproteobacteria bacterium UBA2784
ATGCCGGTTTCGATGGCAACGCGAGGCGATCCGCTAAACGGGTAATCGCGTACATGGCGAAGGGCGCCCTCAAGCGCCGCTTCAAACTGCACCGCGATTGCCGGTCCCGCGGCCGACAAATAGTAGAGTACTGCTTCCTCTGCATCCGATGCTGCAAGCTTGCTGAGCTGCAACTTCATTCTCAAGCGCCGGACCCGACAGCCATCCTCCGCAACCTCAGGAAGAAGGCTTCGACCTCCCCTTCCATGTCCGGGCTGTTACGTCCCGCCTCAAGAAGCGTCCGCAGTCTTGCGCGATCTGCTTCGCGCGCGACAAGTTCCGCAACAAAGGTGTCGCGGTCTTTGAACCCCTGATGAGCCGCCTGCTCATCAAGAAAGGGGCCAAGCTCCTCGGGCACGTTGAGGATGATTTTTCCCATGACACGCGATCCCAATCACCAATCCGGGTTGCGCCAGTACATGATCGGCACACTATTCCTGTACCGCCTGTAAGGCTAGACGGCTTGATGCGCTGCCCGTTCGCCCAGCGGATCAGCTTCCAGAGTGCGGCCGGAAAGCGCGCCCAGCCAGTCAAGGCCTGCGCGCAGCCGCACGGTCTTACCGATCACGATCAGCGCGGGGGCTTCGATGCCGTGGTGCGCGGCATCGACAGCGGCGCGCGCCAATTCCGTTTCCAGCACACGCTGATCCTTCGTCGTGGCGCGTGAAATCAGCGCCACCGGTTCATCCGCCGCGCGGCCCGCTGCGATCAGCGCCGCCGCGATGCGGTCGAGATGCTTCATCGCCATATAGAGCACGATGGTCGGAGAGCCCTCTGCAATAGCCCGCCAGTTCACATTATCCGGCATGCTGCCGCCGGCCATATGTCCGGTGACGAACGTGACCGCATGATTGGTGTCGCGGTGCGTTGCCGGTATGCCCGCATAGGCAAGCCCGCCAATGCCCGACGTCACACCCGGAATGACGCGGAACGGAATGCCGGCGCCTGCCAGGGTCAGACCTTCTTCTCCGCCCCGCCCGAAGGTGAAGGGATCGCCGCCCTTGAGGCGCAGTACGCGATGGCCTTTGCGCGCGAGTTCGACCAGGCGCACCGAGATGTCGCGCTGCCGGGGTGACGGTTTGCCACCACGCTTGCCGGCGTCAATCAAACGTGCGCCATGACGGGCAAGGGCCAGCACGTCGCCGCTGACCAGCGCGTCGTGCACGATCACATCGGCCTGCTCCAGCGCGTTGAGAGCATGAATGGTCAGTAGCCCGGGATCGCCCGGCCCCGCCCCGGCAAGCCAGACCCAGCCCGGCAGAAACTGCGGCAGGCCCATCGACGGCAGACGCGCGCGCAGACTGTGTGGTGGCGCGCTGCGGTCAGAAGGCTGCGCGTTTGCGCGGGGGAACGGGAGGATGCGGTCACTCATCCAATTATCACATCATATCATGTCATTCATTTCAAATAACATTTATTGATGTTTTGATTGGCAGGCGGCGTTGAGTTTCCCCCTCCCCCCCACTAGAACCCAGCCAACCCCTTTGAACCGCAGGCGGATTGCCCATGTTCCCCGTGCCGCGCGCCGATATCAAACCCAACTCGGCCGACTATGAGACCATCCCCCTGATCAAGGCGACGGGGTTTCGCGAGTACGACGCGCGCTGGCTCTTCCCCCAGGACGTCAGCCTGCTGGGCTTTCAGGCCATTGGTCTTGGCCTTGCCACTGTGCTGCATGAGCTGGGCACCGGCCCGCGCATCATCGTGGGGCATGATTACCGCTCCTATTCCATGGCGGTGAAGCAGGCGGTGATGACGGGGCTGATGGCGGGCGGCATGGAGGTGCATGACATCGGACTTGCCCTATCGCCCACCGCCTATTTTGCGCAGTTCGCCTATGACTGCCCGGCGGTTGCGATGGTGACGGCGAGCCACAACGAGAATGGCTGGACCGGCATCAAGATGGGGGCGGCGCGGCCTTTGACCTTTGGCCCCGACGAAATGAGCCGCCTCAAGGAAATCGTGCTGTCCGGCAAGGGTGTAGCGCGCAAGGGTGGCGGACTGGTGCTGCATCACGATGCTGCGGAGCGTTACTGCGCTGATCTTACCGCCAGTGTGAAACTGTCGCGCCGGATCCGTGCCGTAGTTGCCACCGGCAACGGCACAGCGGGCACGTTTGCGCCGAAAGTTCTATCCGCCATCGGTGTTGATGTGGTGCCGCTGCACACCGGGCTTGACTACACATTCCCGCACCACAATCCCAATCCCGAAGACATGGTGATGCTGCATGCCGTTGCTGATGCGGTGAAGGCAAACAAAGCCGATCTGGGCCTGTGCTTTGATGGCGATGGTGACCGCTGCGGGGTGGTTGACGATCAGGGCCACGAGATTTTTGCCGACAAGATGGGGCTTCTGATTGCGCGCGATCTGGCCCCCCTGCATGCAAACGCCAGGTTTGTTGTGGATGTGAAATCAACGGGGCTCTTTGCCACTGATCCCGTGCTTTCCGCCCACGGCGCCACAACTGATTACTGGAAGACCGGCCATTCCTATATCAAGCGGCGCTGCCACGAGCTGAAGGCGCTGGCGGGCTTTGAAAAGAGCGGCCATTATTTCTTCAATGCACCAATCGGGCGCGGTTATGACGATGGCATCGTTTCCGCCATAGCCGTGCTGCAGATGCTGGATCGCGCGGGCCAGAAACTCTCCACACTGGTCAAGGCGCTGCCGCAGAGCTTTGGCTCACCCACCATGTCGCCGCATTGTGCCGACGAAAAGAAATATGGCATTGTAGATGAAGTGACGGCGCGCTTTGCCGCCATGAAGCAGGCGGGCAAACCCTTTGCCGGGCAGAAGATCACCAGCCTCGTCACCGTCAATGGCGTGCGGGTCAGCGTTGAGGATGGAACCTGGGGGCTTGTGCGCGCGTCATCCAACAAGCCGGGGCTTGTGGTTGTCTGCGAAAGCACGGTGTCGGATGCCCGCATGCGCGCGATGTTTGCAGCCATCGAAGCGCTGCTGGCGCAGTTTCCCGAAGTCGGCGAATGGGATCAGAAGCTGCCGCCCGCTGCGTAAACGCTTGACCCCGGGCAATGCTGCCGCAGTGCAGCAAAGGTAAATTCCGGCTGAATTGGGGCATTTGAACCGGCCGCCACGAATCAAATCCTGTTGGTCAATTGACAATTCTCGGGCACACTTCGCTTGACAGTTTGAGCACCAGGCCCGCTTGGCCCGACGCTTCGCGCGTTCCCCAAGAGAACCTTTGACGCAAAGAACTGCCGCGATCCGCGCGCGTTGTGCGGAGCGCAACGTCTTGACCTAACATGGAGTGGATAGAGAGATGCCCACCGGCACCGTGAAGTTCTTCAACACCCAGCGCGGTTATGGATTTATCCAGCCGTCTGACGGAGGGAAGGACGTTTTCGTTCACATCAGCGCCGTCCAGAAGGCCGGCCTGCAGACCCTGAACGAAGGCCAGAAAGTGACCTATGACGTTCAGATGGAACGCGGCAAGCCCGCCGCAGGAAATCTGAAGCCCGCGTGAAGCCTGGTTGAAGGTTTGACCGGAAAGCGGCGGCGGACATTTCCGGCCGCCGTTTTCTTTTGGGCGGCTAGATCATAAGCCCGTAAAGAATGCGCGCCGCCGACGCCGCAAGGAACCCGGCAAAGGCGAGACGCAGGCTCTTGCGTGGCAGCGCATGCGCAAGGCGCGCGCCCCAAGGTGCGGCCAGCACAGTGGCGGGCGTGATGAGCAGAAATCCTGCAAGGCTGACATAACCCAGCGAAAGTGGCGGCAAGCCCTCTGCCCCCCAGCCTGACACGACAAATCCTAAAGCCCCCGGAATGGCGATGATGAAGCCAAATCCCGACGCCGTTGCAACTGCGCGATGGATGGGCGCGCCATAAAGCGTCTGCAACGAAACGGCAAAGGTGCCGCCGCCAATGCCCATCAAAACAGAGAGCCCGCCAATGACGCTGGCCATGGCCTGCGCCACAATGCCTTTTGGCATGCTGTCTGCGATCTTCAGCGTATCGGGCGCCAGCGCCATAAAGAGTGCGAGCAGGAATGCCATCGCCACAAAGACAATGCGCAAGCCATCACCGCCGATAAAGGCTGCAACCCAGCTGCCCAGAGCCGCGCCGATGAAAATGCCGGGCGCCCAGGTTTTCAACAATGTCCAGTCAACCGCGCCGCGCCGGTTGTGACTGGCAAGCGAGCGCAGGGATGTCGGGATGATGGTGGCAAGCGATGTCGCCACCGACAGTTCCATGCGCACCGTTTCGGGCACGCCCAGCATCTCGAATGCCTGATAGAGCACCGGCACCAGCACAATGCCGCCGCCCACGCCCAGCAAGCCGCCAATCGTTCCGGCAATCAGGCCCGACAGCGCCAGCGCCAAGGCCAGCAGCGCCAGAAACTCCGTCGAGTGGCCCGCCAGATCAAAGGCGCTCATGATGCGTCTGCCATTTCGAGGAGCGCATGGCGGCTTGAGAGTAGCGAGAGGGCGTCCTCCAGCACATTGAGGCCAGCGCCGCGTTTGTACGCATTCTCGGCGAGATAACGGCGGAAGAGGCGCGCGCCGGGGCGGCCTGAAAAGAGACCCAATATGTGCCGCGTCATGGCGGCAAGCGGCACGCCCTCCTCCAGCTTGCGCGCCACATAGGGCATGAAGCGGGCAAGGCCATCTTCGGGCTGCACCGGATCACCCTCGCCAAAGAGAAGCGCATCAACAACGCACAGAATGGCGGGCGTCTGATAGGCAGCGCGGCCCAGCATCACGCCATCAACATGCGTCAGCTGTAACGCTGCGTCCTCCAGCGTGTGAATGCCGCCATTGATGATGATCGGAAGATGCGGGTTCTCGCGCCTGATGGCATGCACCAGCGCATAATCAAGCGGCGGCACTTCCCGGTTTTCCTTGGGGCTAAGCCCCTTCAGAATTGCCTTGCGCGCATGGATGATGAAGGCATCCGGCTTTGCCTGGCTCACAATCTCCACAAACTGGCGCAGGCGCACATGCGGATCATCACCGTCGATGCCGATGCGGCATTTGACCGTCACCGGAATGGCGACCGCCGCCTTCATCGCCGCAAGGCAATCCGCCACCAGTTGCGGTTCCGCCATCAGGCAGGCGCCAAAGCGGCCGGACTGCACGCGGTCTGACGGGCAGCCGACATTCAGATTGATCTCGGCGTAACCCGCATCCGCGCCAAAGCGCGCGCAGGCCGCAAGCTCCTGCGCGTCAGAGCCGCCCAATTGCAGCGCGACGGGGTGTTCAACCGGATCATGCGCCAGAAACCGTGCGCGGTCGCCATGGATCAGCGCGCCGGTTGTGACCATTTCGGTATAGAGCAGCGCGCGCGCCGAAAGCATGCGGTGGAAGACGCGGCAATGCCGGTCTGTCCAGTCCATCATCGGCGCAACACAAAAGCGCCAGGGCGAGGGGGCGGCGGTCATGGCCGGTTCATGCACCATGGCGGCGGGGAGAAGCAATATACCAGGAAAGCCCACCCCCTCGAGTTTACGGGCATCGAACTCCGGATACATCGCCCCGGCAAACGCCGTGAACTCCTATCCACGCCGAGCAAGTAAAGTAGAATGTGACAAAGTTTCGCATTGATGAGGCAAGAATGGCCAATCCATCAGCATTCAAAGATATAGCGTTTGCTTTGTCGGAGTGCGTCAGATTGCAGCGCCTTATGGAGGCGAACCCTGATCAGTTCTTCAAGACCGCCACTACCAAGCGGGACGCTCTATGCACTATCACCTTGCCCAGCAATCAAGGCCTGCTGATCTGCGGGCGTGAAGCAGAGGACCGCCTAACCAGATTAGCAAGCACTGCACTTTCAGCCTCGCCATACCGCAATCGCATGAAAACTGAACATGTTCTGCGGCACTTGAAGATCGAGCTTGGCAAACTCTTCGCATCCGACACAGTGCTCCTCACCCAGGGCAACACCCAAAAAGCAGTCAATGAAGCGATAAGGGTCGCGTCGCGCGAATGCGCTGACCGAACCCACTACATCCCATGCCGGTTGCTGTATGTGACCGACCCACCAATGTTCAGAATTGGCCAGGTACAATTCCATTCGCATAAACATTTTCAAGGCCGCATGGATGACCTTCTTTCAAGATACACTTCTAGCCACTCAGCTGAGACGGCACTGAGTTTCGCCAACGCGAAAGTCACGCACCTGCGAGATTATTATCAAGCATTCAACTGGATCGCTGAGGTTACGGTCACAGGGTGCGCTCCGAACATTTCGTTTGAGCGGGCGCTGTTGGCCGTTGAGACTTCGGTAAACTTCCTTCGCGCGCTCTTTGGATCGCATCCGACGAGGCGCATGACCGTTTCTGGATCTCCGCTCCCGCATGATGACCGAGGTCATGTCTGCCTCAACGCAAATGGTAGGGTAGAACTTTCGCGCTCGTCATCCGCCACCAGCGCAGTCGCCTTCGACAACGGGTGGGCTGATATGCTTTATGACCCATCGTCGGCTTCCCTTCTCGAGGCCGCATCTGCTCTAACTGAAGCGATTTGTACAACAGACGGCAATGTGCCGGTCGCATTGCGACTGATAGACTCACTCAAGTGGTTTGGAGAAGCCAGCATCGATCAAAGCCCTGCATCCAAAGTAATCAAGGCAGTAACCGGAATTGAGATGCTCGTTCTGACGGGCGAGAATGACAAACTGGCGGAGACTGTGGCGGAACGCGCCGCGGCTCTAAGGTGTAGTTTTGGACTGGATGCCGACTTCGCACGATCAAAGTCAGAGATGAAACGGTACTATACCCTGCGTTCCAAATTGGCTCACGGCGCGCTTTCCCCCTTATCACCAGTTGTGCTCGAACAATGCTGGTCATGTGTGGAGTTCGCTGGTGAAGCCATTGGCGCAGCATTAAGTTATTTTTCCACGGCGGGCGTCATATTGACTGACATGTCAAGCAGTCGACTCGCTTGCATCTTCAAAGCGCTGGTTGAGAGTCAAAGCGGGCGCCATCTAGGCGGAGAATAGACCCGGGCAAGACAACCCTTTTGCTACTCGCGAACGGCACCCAACTCGTCAGAGCCACCTTGGCCCACCGTCAAGGCAAAGGGGGTTTCCGATGGGCACCCACACTTTCAGTCGTTGGTTCGACGAATGATCCCTAGCGAAGAGGAGACTGCGAAAAGTCCCTTCTAGAAGCAAATCAAAGGGCTTATTGCGGTAAGTGCAGGGTATGATGATCACAGGAGCGTCACTCTGCACAAAGTCACCTTTCGGTGTCGCACTTAGTGCTGCGCGTAGCTCAGCTCCCCGGCTTACTCCGCACATCCCTTGCTCGAAGTCAGCAAAGCGGCACGAATCCAAGCCGTTGACCAAACTTGAGTTCCTCAGTCTCTCGTAGTCTATGGCTTCGCTCCGATATTCAGAGAAGCATTGCAGCACTCGATACAATCCGCGTCGATCTCCATGTGTTTTTAGTGCATGCTCAAGCTTCCCTTTTTCTTTAACCGACAAGTCCTTAAAGGGAAATTCATCCCGGGCCTTCATAAAGAGGCCCTCCATGTCGCTGCAGAAGTAAGTTTCTGAAAATCGAGCAGATGTGAGCTCACCGTATGCCCACATGGCAGCGAGTTCGCTTGTTGAGATTTTCATTCCTGCCGACCATTTTTCTAAGAGTAGAAAACATACTCTCATTGGCAACACTTATACACTTTATTATTCTATTCATTAAATGACAATTTAATCTACCTGATTCAAATACGGATGATAATTGCGAAACTGCGCGGCGACGCCTGGCGCGCCTAGAAGGCATTGATCATCTCGGCATGGACGCGCGTCTTGAGGCCCGAGGTGCTTTCAAGTCCGCGGCGGGAAATTACGTCAACGGGTCGGCCAAGCACCTGCTCAAGCAATGTCTCGACACGCGCCAGCGCGAAAAGCCCAAGCGCACTTCCGTCATGCGTGTCGACCACAACATCAACATCGCTGTCACCCGTTTCCTGCCCGCGCGCGAATGAACCAAATATCCAGGCATGCGCGACCCCGAGCGGCAGAAGTCCACTCTGGCTTTCCCTGATCTTCCGCAAGATTTCGTCGCGTTGCATTGCTTCACTGTATCAGACCTGCATGATCTGGCCAACTCGCCGCGCTGAACGGGTGTGTCAATTACCAGCCGTCAAGAACGGCCCGCGTTTGACCTGCCCGAAACCCCGTGGTGGAGTAATGCAAAAGAGGTGGAGGGGATCATGCGAAACTTGCTTATGGGCGCGGCTGGCGGGTGTGTGTTTGCATTGGCGGGTATCGCTCACGCCAATATGGCGCCGCCCGAACCTGAGATCATGCCGGTCGCAACCGAGGCCCCGGCAGGCGAATACAAAGTCGATCTCTCACATGCGGACCTTACTTTCCGCATCGATCACATCGGCATGTCGAAATATACGGCGCGGTTTTCGCGTTTCGAAGCGACGCTGATGTTTGATCCGGCAGATCCTGCTTCCATGTCGGTCAGCGCGTCGATTGATGTTGCCTCACTCGTGCTGCCCGCACCGCCGGAAGGATTTCTGGAGGAGTTGCTGGCGCCTGCGTGGCTGCATGCAGCGGCACATCCGGCGATCCTGTTCCGGTCGACGTCGGTTGCGTTGAACAGCCCCAACAGTGCGATTGTCACGGGCGATCTGACGCTTCTGGGGGTGACCAAACCGGTGACGCTGCAGGTCACGTTCAATGGCGGTTATGCCGGCCACATGTATGAGCCCAATGCGCGCATCGGCTTGTCGGCGCGCGGCATCTTCAAGCGCAGCGATTTCGGCATGACCATGGGTCTGCCGCCACCCGGCTCCACCATGGGCGTGGGAGATGAGATCGAGGTCATCATCGAAGCAGAATTCACCGGCCCGCCATGGGCGGGCGCAGGAGCTCCAGCCAGCCCATGAGAAGCGGCGTCATCAAACTGGAGCGCGACGGCGCCATTGCAACCGTGCGCATTGCGCGCGCCGAGCGGCGCAATGCCATCACCAACGAGATGATGGAAGACATCGAAACTATCTCGCGCGGCTTTCTGAATGATGCGGCCACGCGCGTAGTGATTTTCGCTGCCGATGGCAGCGATTTTTCCATCGGCGCTGATCTTTCCCAGCCGCGTTTCCAGAGCACCGATCAGGACAGTCTGTTGATCCG
>DEIC01000020.1 GCA_002352285.1 Alphaproteobacteria bacterium UBA2784
GGCCCCATCTCGGAAATCGTGGCGCGGATGGGGTGGCCCTTTTCACCAAAGACATCCCACAGGGTTGTGGGGCTTGGTTCGTGCACCAGTCCCGCGAGGCCGATCTTGGCGGCGCGCTCGGCGATAAACGATTTCGGCTCACCGGCGGCGCCAATGCCCGATAGGTCGCCTTTCACATCGGCGGCAAAGACAGGGACACCGGCAGCGGAAAATCCCTCTGCCAGAATCTGCAAGGTAACGGTCTTGCCGGTGCCAGTAGCACCCGCAATCAGGCCATGGCGATTGGCGTAGCGCAGCAGCAAATGCTGGGGCCGCTCTCCCTTGCCCACGAAAATGCCGGGCTGGCCGTCTGCGGTCATCGATGCGGAATGCGACATGGTGGGGGACTTCTCCGGGGCGGCCAGGCGGGCGATTCTCTTCGGGTTGCCGCCCGCGTCACATTGGCGGCGTTGGGGCCTTGCATCAAGGTGACGCGCGTCATGCGGCGGATTGGCGGGGCGGGGCGTGGCTCTTTGACCTTGGCACCTTCGTGCCTATGATCCATACACAGTGAGTTGCCGGGGCTCTGCCTGGAGCAGGCTTGCACCCGGGCCCAGGGGTTCAATCGGGGAAGTTCTTTCGGGGAAAATGGCTTTGCGTCCCAAATCGCCTGTTCAGCGGCCGCGGCCGCTTTCGCCGCATCTTCAGATCTGGCGCTGGTCGGTCACGATGGCGACCTCGATCCTGCACCGCCTGACCGGCATTGCGCTGGGCGGGGGGCTGTTGCTTTTGACAGCGTGGCTGGTGGCAACGGCCATGGGAGCCCAAGCCTATGACTTTGCCCAGACATGGCTGGGGCACCCGGTGGGGCGCACGATCCTCTTCGGCTTCACGCTGGCGCTCGTCTATCACCTCTGCAACGGCATCCGGCATCTGGTGTGGGACGCGGGCAAGGGCTTTGCCGTTCCTGGCGCACATCGCGCGGGTGCATTCGTGATCGGGGCTGCGGTGGTGCTGACGCTGGGCGTCTGGGCGTTCGCCTATTGGCTCAAGGGGGCGTTCTGATGTCCGGCTCCGGCAAGGCGGCGACCCGCCATTTCAAGAATCAGCGTTTTACGGCGGTGCTTCTTGTGCCGCTTGTGCTGTGGTTTGTGATTACAATTGCGATGCAGTCAGGCGCATCGCACGACATGATGACGGCCTTCCTGAAAGACCCCGTAAATGCTGCGCTGATGGCGCTCTTCTGCCTGACGGGCTTTGCCCATTTCGCGCTCGGCCTTGAAGTCGTGATCGACGACTATGTGACGGGCAAGACGCTCAACGGGCTTTGCCACTTTGCCAACAAGCTTTTCTCATTCCTTGGCGCGGCTGCTGCCATTGCCGCCCTTGTCGTGATCCATTTCTGAAGATGATGCGGCCATGAACCCTGCCTACAAGATCATTGACCACCACTATGACGTTGTTGTGGTGGGCGCAGGCGGTGCGGGCCTGCGTGCAACACTTGGCGCTGCCGAGGCCGGACTCAAAACGGCATGCGTCACGAAAGTTTTTCCCACACGCAGCCATACGGTGGCGGCGCAAGGCGGCATTTCGGCGTCGCTGGGCAATATGGGCGAAGATAACTGGCGCTGGCACATGTACGACACCGTCAAGGGTGCCGACTGGCTGGGCGATCAGGACGCCATCGAATATCTCTGCCGCGAGGCGCCCAAAGCGGTTTACGAGCTGGAGCATTTCGGCGTGCCCTTCAGCCGCACGGAAGAGGGCAAAATCTATCAGCGCGCTTTCGGTGGCATGACGCGTGAATTCGGCAAGGGGCCGATCCAGCGCACCTGTGCGGCGGCTGACCGCACGGGCCACGCCATCCTGCATACGCTGTATGGCCAGTGCGTGCGCCACAAGGTCGAATTCTTCATCGAGTATTTTGCACTCGACCTCATCATGGAAGACGGCGAATGCCGCGGCGTGATGGCGTGGTGTCTGGAAGACGGCACGATCCACCGCTTCCGCGCGCATCGCGTGGTGCTGGCGACGGGCGGCTATGGCCGCGCATATCTGACCGCGACTTCAGCGCATACGTGCACGGGCGATGGCAATGCGATGGTGCTGCGCGCGGGCCTGCCGTTGCAGGACATGGAGTTTGTGCAGTTCCACCCGACCGGCATCTATGGCGCGGGCTGCCTGATTACCGAGGGGTCGCGCGGCGAGGGCGGGTATCTGACCAATTCAGAGGGCGAACGCTTCATGGAGCGTTATGCGCCGTCGGCCAAGGATCTCGCCTCGCGCGATGTTGTTTCCCGCGCGATGACGATTGAAGTACGCGAAGGGCGCGGCGTTGGCGCGCACAAGGACCACATCTTCCTCCACCTCGACCATCTTGATCCCAAAATCTTGCACGAGCGGCTGCCCGGCATTTCGGAATCGGCGCGCATCTTTGCGGGCGTCGATGTGACGCGCCAGCCGATCCCGGTTCTGCCCACTGTGCACTACAACATGGGCGGCATTCCGACGAATTATCACGGTGAGGTTCTGACCAAAGCGGGCGGCGATCCCGACAAGGTGGTGCCCGGCCTGATGGCGATTGGTGAGGCGGCGTGCGTTTCGGTGCATGGCGCAAACCGCCTTGGCTCCAACTCGCTGATTGATCTTGTGGTGTTCGGGCGCGCGGCGGGCCTGCGCATTGCCGAGACGCTCAAACCCGGAACCG
This sequence comes from Alphaproteobacteria bacterium UBA2784, assembly GCA_002352285.1. GTDB lineage: Bacteria > Pseudomonadota > Alphaproteobacteria > Micropepsales > Micropepsaceae > UBA2784. The sequence goes on from DEIC01000020.1 coordinate 2,687, forward strand.
CGCTGCCTTCGCCCAAGGCCAATGCCGGTGATGCGGCGCTGTCGCGGCTTGATGGTCTGCGTCACGCCAAGGGGGCGACGCCAACCGCAAAGCTGCGGCTTTCGATGCAGCGCGTGATGCAGAATGACTGCGCCGTCTTCCGCACGCATGACTCGCTTTCCGATGGCCAGAAGAAGATCGACGAGGTGTTCAAGGCCAAGGCCGATATCGGCGTCTCTGACCGCACGATGATCTGGAACTCCGATCTCATGGAGACGCTGGAATTCGACAATCTGATTTCGCAGGCGGTGGTGACGGTTCATTCTGCGCTGAACCGCAAGGAAAGCCGCGGCGCGCACGCGCGGGAAGACTTCCCCAAGCGCGATGACGAAAACTGGATGAAGCACACACTGGCGTGGGTTGATGGCGCGGGCAAAGTGACCATCGATTACCGCCCGGTGCATGACTATACGCTGACAAAGGAAGTCGAATATATCGCGCCGAAGGCCCGCGTTTACTGAGCGGGCGGCGAAGGAAACGGGGAGATACTCGATGAATTTTGCGCCGCTTCTCAACGCATCGCTGGCGATCCAGATCCACTTTTTCACGGTGGTGCCCGCGTTCTTCATCGGCACATGGCTCATCTTTTTCAGCACCAAGGGCGCGCCCTTTCACCGCCTTTTGGGCAAGGTCTATTTCGTCCTGATGGCAACGACGGCGATTGCCGCCATCTTCATCAAATCGTTTGTCGGCCCGTCGATCGAGATTGCGGGCCTGGAGCTTGGCCTTATCCACCTTTTTGTTGTGGTCACGTTTGTCGGCATCTTCAATGCCATCCGCGGCCTGCAGCTGGGTGACATCAAGCGGCACCAGCATTCAATGATCGGCACCTATGTTGGCGGCCTTTTGATCGCGGGTGGTTTTGCCTTCATGCCGGGCCGCATCATGCACAGCATCTTCTTTGGCTAGGGAACTGCGATGACAATTTCCCATGACGATTATGTGCGCCACGATGCGGTGGCGCTGGCTTCACTCGTGCGCGCGCGGGCCGTTTCGCCCGGCGAGTTGCTGGAGGCGGCAATTGCGCGGGCAGAGGCCGTCAATCCCAGGATCAATGCCATTGCGCACCGGCTTTACGACATGGCGCGTGCGGCAGTGGCAACGCTGCCAGAAGGCCCGTTCCATGGCGTGCCCTTTGCCATCAAGGATCTGGGCATCAAGATGCGCGGTGCGCCCTGCACCAATGGCAGCAAGGCCTATGCAGGCTATGTGGCGCCGGAAGATTCAACCCTGATGGCGCGTTATCGGGCGGCGGGTCTCAATACTTTTGCCGTCTCAACGTCGCCGGAGTTCGGTTTGACCACGACAACGGAGTCAGCCGCCTTTGGCGCGACGCGCAATCCGTGGAAGCTGACCCACATCGCCGGCGGTTCATCGGGTGGTGCTGCGGCGCTGGTGGCGGCGGGTGTGCTGCCTGCGGCCAATGCGTCGGATGGTGGTGGTTCCATCCGCATTCCAGCTGCCTGCTGCGGTCTTGTTGGTCTTAAGCCCACACGCGGTCTGGTGCCCAAGGGTCCACCCTATTCAGAGGGATGGGCGGGCTTGGGTGTGACCCACGTGGTCAGCCGCAGCGTGCGCGATACGGCGGCGCTTCTTGATGTGACGGCGGGTGTTGAACCTGGCGCACGTTATGCTTCGCCTGTTGCGGCGGAAACCTATCTCGCGGCGATGGCGCAGCGGCCCAAGGGGTTGCGCGTGGCCTATATGAAGAAGCCGCTATCGGGGGCTGACGTGCATCCCGAATGTGCGGCGGCGGCAGAGAATGCGGCAAGGCTTCTTGCCAGCATGGGCCATCATGTGGAGGAGGCGGTGCCCGCCATCGATCAGCCCAATCTGGGTCTGGCGCAGGGTGTGATCGTGGTTGCCAATATCGCGCGCGACATTGAGGAGCGCGAGGCAGCTTTAGGCCGCAAATTGCGTGACGACGAGCTGGAGCCGGTCACGCGCAACTATCGTGACAGCGCGGCAAAGATGACAGCCGCCCAATACGTCTGGGCCGACCGCACGACGCAGACAGCGGCACTCCAGCTGTCGCGCTTCTTTGCCCGTTACGATGTCATTCTGTCAGCAACAACGGCAAAGCCCGCTGTGCCGATTGGCGAGTTGGGCCTTGATAATCCTGACGCGGGCAAGCACGTGGCAGACCTTGTGGCGTTTTCGGGCTTTCCGCCGCTCGCCAATCTCACGGGCGTGCCGTCGATCTCGCTGCCCTTGCACATGACCAAAGATGGTTTGCCAGTGGGCGTGATGCTGACGGGCGCGCTGGGCGCAGAGCCGCTGCTGCTGTCGCTGTCAGCCGCCATCGAGGAAGCCGCGCCCTGGGTGCAGCGCCGCGCGCCGATGTGAGGAGAGGGCAGCCGACTTCTTCGAGGATCATGAATGAGGCCTTTGCGGTTCGGCGGAAGGCGGTTGGGCGGGCGGCGCGCTTGCCGGGAACAGCTGCGCGTAGGACACCGGCGCTGTGGCTGCCAATTCCTTCTCCAGGAAGGCTGCGAATGAGGGAGAAAGCGTCTCCCTGCGGGCGGTCAGGAGTTCTCGGGCGGCGGTGCCCGTCATCACCGGCGCGAAGGAACGATGGATTGATTCCCAGGCGTCATCCCCCAAACGAGCCGCCGTGCGCTGAATGAAGGCGCGTTCGTACAAGCGCATCACATTCAGCCGCAACATAAAGTGCGCGGCCCGGCGCTCCGGCGTGATCGCCGCGAACCCTTTCTCATGCCCGGTGAAGTAGTCCTGCGCAGCAAGAGGGTCGTGGGACAATGCATTCACGATTTGCTGAAAGTCTGTCAAAACCTGATTCATGGTGCCGTAGCGCGTCTCCTGCGTTTGCCTGCGCAACTGCTCGCTGTTCTGGCGCAGCTGCATGCCGACAAAGATCAAAGAGCCAAAGATCCCTACGACGGCGACGATCTGGGAAATGAAGTAGAATTCTTCGAGGGTCATGGCGGTTCGCGTGAAGTTTGTGGTCTCGAGCCGGCAACAGGAGTATCAGGGATTTCAGTGGAGTCGAATGGCGGACTGGCGCCTTGGTCCAGCGCCGCGCGCCGCTCTAAAAAAGTAGCGCTGGTCACGCGCCATTCACCGGAACATGCTGGCCGCGCGCATGACAAGGCTTTGCCGGGTCTTGGCCACAATCGGGGCAGGGAATGAATTCCGCATTCACGCGTTGCGGAGCCAGCCCCATGCTCGATAACAGCCCCTTCAACAAGCAACCAGCTTCTTCAATCCCGTTCAGCGGGCTGCGCGCCCGCGCGCCCGGCCTCAAGCTGGCGGGGATTGTGGTTCTTACCTTCCTCCTCGGCATTCCCCTTTTCCTCATCCAGTCGGCGGTCAATGAGCGGCGCATGTCGGCAGACGCTGCGGCGTCATCCGTGGCGCAAGGGTGGGGCGGGCCGCAGGAGCTGGCGGGGCCGTTTCTTGTCGTGCCCTTCAATCTGCCGGAGCGGCGTTCGCCCGCTGGCGTGCTTTTGGGGCAGGGGGAGCGCGGCACCATTGTGCTGGCGCCGGAAGAGTTTGATGCGGCCATAGATGCCACAACCCAGATGCGCAGCCGGGGCATCTATGACGTTCCAGTCTATGAGGCGAAGGTCAATCTCATTGCCCGGTTTGACCTTGCACGGCTTGACGGCAAGCTGCCCAGTGGCGCGGTTCTGGAACTTGACAAGGCGCGGCTGTCGCTGGCGCTCTCCGATCCGCGCGGTCTGACGGAAACACCCACCGCCGTGCTGAAGCCCGAGGGGCTGACCGTCATTACCGGCGAGACCCCGCGCTTTGAATCCGGCTCCGGCCTTGAAAGCTGGGTCAGCGGCATGCACGCCGACATTGCAACGCTCGCGCCCGGCAGTGTGTTCAGTGTGCGGATCAATTTCGGCCTTCGTGGCCTCAACATGATCCACATCGTGCCCGTGGGCGATACGACCAGGGCGCGGATCAGTGCCGACTGGCCGCATCCCAGCTTTTCGGGATCATTCCTGCCTGTGACGCGAGAGATCAGCGCATCGGGCTTTAGCGCCAGCTGGGAAGTGCCGGCGCTGGCGCGGGCCATGCCGCAGGTTTTCATCGAGCCGGGCGGCGGATACCTGATCGCAGGGTCCGGCTTTGGCGTTCAGCTCTTCGAGCCGGTTGATCTTTACCATTCGACCGAGCGGGCGCTGAAATATGCACTGCTCTTTGTCGGGCTCGCCTTCCTTGCCTTCTTCCTCGTCGAGACGCTGACGGATGCCCGCATCCATGTGGTGCAGTACATGCTCGTGGGCTCGGCGCAGGTGCTCTTCTATCTTCTGCTTCTTGCCCTTGCGGAGCAGGTGGGATTTGCCAATGCCTATCTTGCCGCAACGGCCGCCTCGGTTCTTTTGACCTGTCTTTACGCCGGGGCGATTTTCCGCTCGCGGGGCAAGGGATTCATCCTGTTTGGCGTGCTGTCGGCGCTTTATGCGCTCCTGTTTGCCATTCTGGATCAGGAGGACTATGCCCTGCTTGCCGGTTCGGCGGTGCTTTTCGTCGCACTGGCCTTGACGATGTTCCTGACGCGCAAGATAGATTGGTATCAGGTTGCGATGCTGCCGGCCGGGCAAGCCGAAAAGGCGGAGAACCCGCCGGAGCCGAAGGGGTAAGAGATCATGGTGCAGCTGACTTTGCCGCGTCACAGCAAGGTGAAAACCGGCAAGACCCATCCGCGTCCGCAAGGTGCCAAGAACCTGAAAGAGTTCCGCATCTACCGCTATGACCCGGATGGGGGCAGCAATCCGCGCCTCGATACCTATTACGTCGACCGCGACAATTGCGCGCCGATGGTTCTGGACGCCCTCATCAAGATCAAGAACGAGATTGATCCGACGCTCACCTTCCGCCGGTCGTGCCGCGAAGGCGTGTGCGGCTCGTGTGCGATGAATATCGACGGCTCGAACACGCTCGCCTGCACCAAGGCGATGGATGACATCAGCGGGGCGGTGACGATCTATCCGCTGCCGCACATGGAGGTCATCAAGGATCTGGTGCCGGACCTGACAAACTTCTATGCGCAGTATGGTTCGATCCAGCCGTTCCTCCAGACCAAGGAGACGCCGGAGAAGGAGCATCTGCAGTCGCCCAAGGACCGCGAAAAGCTCGACGGGCTTTATGAGTGCATCCTGTGCGCCTGTTGTTCGACGTCATGCCCCAGCTATTGGTGGAACGGCGACAAGTACCTCGGGCCTGCGGCGCTTCTCCAGTCCTATCGGTGGCTCGCCGACAGCCGCGATGAGGCCACCCAAGCGCGCCTCGACAATCTCGAAGATCCGTTCAAGCTCTATCGCTGCCACACGATCATGAATTGCGCGACCGTGTGCCCCAAGGGTCTGAACCCCGCCAAGGCGATTGCCGAAATCAAGAAGATGATGGTGGCGCGCTAGGTGCCTGCGCCCCGCTTCACGCCGGATTGATCGCGGGCGCCGCTTGTGCCGGTGGAACTATTCGGGTCTTCTTCGGGCCAATGGATGTTCACTGGGGAGAATTCCATGCGCCTTCTTGCTTGCGTGCTGCTTGTGGCGGCTTTGGCATCGCCTGCCGCCGCTGAAACCGTTTCGCCGCCTTGTGCGGGCGAGGAATTCCGGCAGCTCGATTTCTGGGTTGGTACCTGGGATCTGGCGTGGGAAGGCGGCAAGGGCGAGAACATCATCACGCGCGACTTCAACGATTGTGTAATCCGCGAAAATTTTTCAGACCTCTCGCCTGTGACCGAGGGCAGCCTGCCATTCCGCGGCACCAGCGTTTCAACCTATCACGTGCCTTCCAGCCTGTGGCGGCAGACCTGGGTCGACAATCAGGGCGGTTATTATGCCCTGACGGGCGGTCCGCAGCCTGATGGCACTTTTGTTCTGACCGATTCACGGCTCCATGACGCGGCCCCGCATGCGCGCATGGTGTTTGACAATATCACGCCGGACAGTCTGACCTGGCGCTGGCAGGGCAGTGAAGATGGTGTGACGTGGCAGGATCGCTGGGTGATCACCTATACGCGGCGGGCGGCGCCTTGAGGAACCGCCTTTTCGCAGCGGCGCTGCTTGGCGCCTTCGCCTTTGCTCAAACTGCTTATGGTGCGGAAAATCTCGATCCGTTGCTGGAGGATGTGCGGGCAAAGCACAATGTGCCAGCCCTGGCGGCGCTTGTGCTTAAAGACGGTGAGGTTGTTGCCGAAGGCGCCGTGGGTGCGCGCGCCTATGGCTCTGGCGTTGCGGTCACGCGCGATGATCTCTGGCACATCGGCTCCAACACCAAGGCGATGACAGCGTTCCTGGCGCAGCGCCTGATCGATCAGCGCCTGATGGCGCGCGATGAGAATGTGGGGCGCGTGTTTGCCAATGTTGCGCCCATGATGCGCGATGCCTATCGCGCGGTGACCCTTGATGACCTTTTCTCTCACCGCAGCGGCCTTCCCGCCAATCTGCCTGGTCTTGCCATTCTGATGTTCAAGGGCGATGGACGCCCGTTGATGCATCAGCGCGCCAGCTTTGCCGAAGCCGCTTTGGCGAGCCTGCCTGCAGGTGAGCGCGGCGCGCATTTTGAATATTCCAACACGGGCTTTGTGCTTGCGTCGTCGATCATGGAGCATGTGGCGGCGGAAGACTTTGAGACACTGATTGATTTGCATGTGTTTCAGCCGCTGGGCATCACGCATTATGGCTGGGGGCCGCCGGGGGATGAGGGCACGCTGGCGCAACCGGTTGCGCATGACGGCGTAACCCCGATCACATCGCACTTGATGGCTGACAATCCTGCCGTCTTTTCTGGTGCCGGCACGCTGCACATCTCGATGCGCGACTGGGCGAAGTTTGCCGATGCCATGCTCGACGCGATGGCAGGCGATACGAGCCTGATTTCTGAATTGTCGCTCTCACACCTCATCACGCCGCAGCATGAGGGCAGCACCTATGCCGGTGGCTGGGCGCTGGTGACGCCGCTGGGTGCAGGCGTGATCGCGCATGAGGGGTCGAATACGCTCTGGTATGCGATCATTGCGATCTCGCCGCGCACCAATACGGCGATCCTGCTGGCCAGCAATTCTGGCGCCGCAAGGGATGCCGAGATTGAAGTGCTGCAGGCGTTGATCGGCCAGTGGCCGCTTTAACTGACTGATTTCGTGTTGTTTTCTGAGCCGCCCTGCGGGGCTTGACATTATTTGATATTTCAATATCTATTGAATCATCGAATTGAACTCCCAGCCCCGAGAGGCAATCCCATGAAACGCTTTCACGTCCATTTGCAGGTCAAAGACCTTGCCGACTCCATCCGGTTCTATTCCGCCCTCTTTGGCACGGAACCCGCCAAGGTGAAGCACGACTATGCCAAGTGGATGCTTGACGATCCGCGTGTGAACTTCGCCATTTCGACCTCGGCGCAGAAGGCGACCGGCCTCTCCCATCTGGGCATCCAGGTGGACAGCGAAGAAGAGCTGGAGGCCGCAACCGGCAACGCGGCGCGTGCGGCCAACAGCCTTGTCACCGAAACCGATGTGACCTGCTGCTATGCGCGCTCTGACAAGGCCTGGGTGGAAGACCCGCAGGGCGTGCGCTGGGAAACTTTCCTGACGCATGGCGATGCGACGTCCTATGGCTTCTCGGCCGACGACAGCAAGCCGGTGGAAGCTGAGCCGGAGGCTGCCTGTGCGCCGGGCGGCTGTGGCTGCGCGCCCAAGGAAACCGTTGAGAAGCCGAAAGTCGCTGCCTGCTGCTGATCCTTCCACATTCATGGAAGTGTCATCACGTCCTGCTACAGCGCGCGCAAGGGAGAGTGACATGTTAGGCAACGGGGAAACGCAACAAGCCATCCGATCCTTTGCGGCGCTGGCGCAGGACACGCGCCTTGCTGTCATCCGCGCGCTTGTCGTCGCGGGAGACACCGGCATGGCAGCTGGCCAGATCGGCGAGGCGCTGGGCGTATCTGCGCCCACATTGTCATTCCACCTGAAAGAACTTGAGAATGCCGGTCTTGTGCGCTCGCGCCGCGAGAGCCGGCAGATTTTCTACACGGCGGATTTTCAGCGCATGCGTGACCTTATCGGTTTCCTGTGGCGCGATTGCTGTCGGGGCGGCGAGGCGTGCGATGCGCCTGCACCCGCCTCGGTTCTTACCTGTGGAGCGGCATAGTGGCTGACAAGATTTTCAACGTGCTTTTTCTGTGCACGGGCAATTCGGCGCGTTCAGTGATGGCAGAGGCCTGGCTGAATTTTGCAGGGCGCGGGCGGTTTGCTGCGTTCAGCGCAGGCTCGATGCCCACCGGCAAGGTCAATCCGCACACGCTTGATGTGCTGAAAATTGCCGGCGTGCCGCTTCGCGAAACGCCACGCTCCAAAAGCTGGAGCGAATTTGCCGAAAGCGGCGCGCCCGAGATGGACTTTGTCATTACGGTCTGTGACTCGGCGGCGGGCGAAGTGTGTCCGATCTGGCCGGGCCAGCCGATGAATGCGCATTGGGGCTTTCCTGATCCGGCGGCCGTTCAGGGTACGGATGCTGAGAAGCAGGCGGCCTTCCTTGACGTGTTCCGGCAGATCCGTTCGCGCATCGACATCTTCATCAATCTGCCGATGGCGTCGCTCGACCGGCTGGCGCTGAAAAAGCACCTGGATGATATCGGCAAGGTGAAGGGGTAAGCGAGGAAGCTGGTGTCCCTCGCCCCGCGTTTCTGACGGCAACCGGGTTCACAAATATTGCTTGCACCTCCTCCGCAACTTGTTGCGGGGGTGAGCGGAGCGCAAGAGATCGCACTTGCGATCTGGGTGGGGGTCTTTGTTTTCTGCCGGTTTCCCCCACCCGCGATGCAAGTGCATCGCTGGCCCCCCCGCGCGTGATCGCGCGGGCGGAGGCGCAAGAAAAATGAGGCAATTTTTCAGGTTCCTGAAATGTGTGCGTACGATAGCCAGATGTATCGTGCTGAGAGCAAAGAAGGGCTCTCGCGCGCCCCATTTCTGAACGGCCTGAAACACAAGTTGAAGGGCCAGTTGAAAGGAATGTGATGACGCTCCGGCATCTTGCACTTTTCGCGCGCGCCATCGGGCGGCTAGACTCTCTCCCAACTTTCGGGGGTCAAGGGAGTAACCATGCGCCGCCTGTTTTCTGCCGCCGCAATTGCAGCCCTGCTGCCTCTTAGTGTTGCACAGGGTGAAGAGCCAGCATCCGGGCCGGAAACTGGCGTTGATCCGGTGATTGCCGGCATGGCGGGCCCTTTCATTCTGGAGCAGGGCAGTGGCGGCCCCCAATGCCGGGTTGAGCTTTCAACCGAGGCAGCCATCCATGCCTTTGCCATCATCATTCCTGAAACCTGCCATGCCGATTTTCCGCCGCTGACGGAAGTTGCAGGCTGGACCATGCTGGAAGACGGCACGCTGCGGCTTACCGATGCGCTGGGCAAGAAGCTTTATGAGTTCACCGAAATCGAATCCGGCCTGTTCCAGATGAGCGAGCCGCCAGGCTTCTCCATGGTCAATGTCGATGAAAGTGATTTTGCCGAAAGCCAGCAGATTGAAATTTTTCCGGAGCAGCGGGCGGGCGCCTATGTGCTCTCACAGACCGAGGCGCCTGACCTTGCGCGCTGCGAATTGACATTGTTGCCGGAAGCGGGCGGTGAGGACTGGTATGCAGCAACGCTTGATGCGGCTTGCCCGCCGGAATTGACCCGATTTGAAATCATCGGCTGGCGGCCTCTGGCTGATGGAATCGTGCTGATCGGCAAGCCGGGCGAAATCGGCATTCTGTCGGAAACCGACACGGGTCCGCTTGAGGGCAAGATCGAACCCAATCTGACCCTCAGACTCGTTCGAATCTGACCGCTTTTGCGCAACGAAACTGCTTGCCTTGCATCGGCCCGATCCGGGCTGATAGAGCGTGGCCGCAACTCAGCCAGCCCATCAGCCAGGATGCGCAATCATGGTCAAGGAATATACCCACTTCATCAATGGCCGCCACGTGAAGGGCACGTCTGGCCATTTTGGCGATGTCTTCAATCCCAATACGGGTGAGGTGCAGGCAAAAACACCGCTCGCCACCGCCGCTGAATTGCGCAGCGCGGTTGAAGCCGCCGCTGCTGCGTTCCCTTCATGGTCGGCGATGAACCCGCAGCGCCGCGCGCGCGTGATGTTCAACTTCAAGGCGCTGGTTGAAAATAACATGGATGAGCTTGCCCGCATGCTCTCGATGGAGCACGGCAAGGTGATCGCGGACTCCAAGGGCGACATCCAGCGCGGGCTTGAAGTGATCGAATTTGCCTGCGGCATCCCGCATCTGATGAAGGGCGAATATACCGAAAACGCGGGCACCGGCATCGACGTCTATTCGATGCGCCAGCCCCTGGGCGTTGTTGCGGGCATTACACCGTTCAACTTCCCGGCCATGATCCCGATGTGGATGTTTGGCGTGGCCATTGCCTGCGGCAATACATTCGTGTGCAAGCCGTCGGAAAAGGATCCGGGCGTTCCCCTGCGCCTTGCCGAGTTGATGATGGAGGCGGGTGCGCCTGCGGGGGTTCTCAACGTCGTCAATGGCGGCAAAGAAGCGGTTGATGCGATCCTGACCGATCCCGATATTCGGGCGGTGTCGTTTGTCGGCTCAACCGCGATTGCCGACTACGTCTATCGCACCGGCACGGCGCACGGAAAGCGTGTGCAGGCAATGGGCGGCGCCAAGAACCACGCGATCATCATGCCGGATGCTGATCTTGATCAGGTGACGGACGAGCTGATCGGCGCGGGTTATGGTTCGGCGGGTGAACGCTGCATGGCAATCTCGGTCGCCGTGCCGGTGACGGACAAGCTGGCCGATGCGCTTGTCGCGCGCCTCAAGCCGCGGGTGGAATCGCTCAAGGTTGGTCTTTCAACCGATGCCGATGCCAATTACGGCCCGCTGGTCACACGCGAGCACCGCGACAAGGTGAAGTCCTATATCGACATGGGCGTGAAGGAAGGCGCCGAGCTGGTCGTTGATGGCCGCGGCTTTTCCATGCAGGGCTATGACAAAGGGTTCTTTCTGGGCGGTTCGCTGTTCGACCGCGTGAAGCCCGACATGAAATCCTATCAGGACGAGATTTTCGGGCCGGTGCTTCAGATTGCGCGCGCGCGCGACTTTGACGAAGCCATCAGCCTTCCCACCAAACACCAATACGGCAACGGCGTTGCCATCTTTACGCGCGATGGCGATGCAGCGCGCGAGTTTGCGTCGCGCGTGCAGGTGGGCATGGTGGGCATCAATGTGCCGATCCCGGTGCCACTCGCCTATCACACGTTTGGCGGCTGGAAGCGTTCGGCCTTTGGTGACGTCAATCAGCACGGCCCCGAGGGCGTGCGCTTCTTTACCAAGATCAAGACTGTAACCCAACGCTGGCCGAAGGGCGGCGTGCGCGAGGGCTCGTCGTTCGTGATTCCAACGATGAAGTAGTTGCACCGCAGCATGGCGTGGCCGCGAAAGGCCGGGAATCTGAACAGGTATTCAACACACCTTTGTTGACGGGCGGGCAAGAGAGCCTTAGGCCTCACTTGCCTGTCTTTCCCCGTAACGGAGTTTCCATCGTGTATCAGCGTCTTGCCGGTCTTGTTGCTGTTCTAGTTGTTGTGGGCACGAGCGCTGTGGCGCGCGCGGAGGATCCGACGCCGGTGGGGCCGGGCTTTGATTGCGCCAAGGCATCGACTGATCTTGAGCGCATGATCTGCGATACACCTGCGCTTTCCTGGTGGGACCGGCAGATGGCCAGCGCCTATGAGCTTGCGCGCCTCAATGCCGATGAGAAAGGCCGCGAGACGCTGCTGGCGGCGCAGCGCCTCTTCCTTGCTTCGCGTGACAAGTGCGCGCTCGACTATGCTTGCCTTGTTGATGCGTATGCCGGGCGCATCGCGGAGTTTGCCACCAGCGATGATCCGGGCATGGTGCGTGTGGGTCGCTATGTGCAGCCCGGCGACGGGGAAGTGGGCGGCGACCTTGACCTTGTGGTCTTCGGCAACGGGCTTGCCTCCATCTCGATGGTCACATTCGGCCCGAATGCGCATACCTGTGCGCTGGACACGGATGATGGCCGCGACAGCCCGATGGGCATCATCTCGTTCGAAAACGAGATTGCCGAGGGCGAGCTCTGCGTTCTCACCATCACGCCCGATGGCGCCAACATGGTGGTGACTTCCGAGAACTGCACCTATTATTGCGGCATGCGCGCCACGCTTGATGGCACCTATTCGCCGCGCGCCAATTAAGACCGGAAGGGCCACGCCATGCGCATTCTGATCGCCGCTGCATTCCTTGCTGCCGTATCGTTCGTTGATGTGCGTGCGCAGGAAACCCCCGCGCCGGCGCCTGCGGCAGAAGAGGAAGAGGTGATGCCTGCGCCTGTTGAGGTGACAGTGCAGGCGGCTGAGCTTGCGGCGATGCTGGAAAATGCGCCTTTCGTGCACAAGGGCAATGGCGGCACGGCGCTTTATCTTGTCGAGTTCCGTTCGTGCCCGACCTGCCTTGAACTCAAGGCAGCGCAATATGATACGATGAACGCGCTCGGCATCGACATGCGCTTCATCATGTATGCGCGCGCGGACCGTGAGGGCAAGCCGCGGTCCAAGCCCGGCGAGCGGGCGATGATCGCGGAACTCTGGATGAACCGCGACTTTGCGCAGTGGGAACGCTGGTATGCGGTTGATCCCGACACGTTCTATGAAACCGAAACCCTGCCGCCATCGGCGGATGATGATCCGGCGCGTATGGCGCTGGTCGAGCAGTCGCGCCAGATCGTGCGCGACCTTGCGGCCATTCTGGAAGCCAATGGCGTCGAGATGGCGATCCCCGCGCTCTTCTGGCAGCACGACGGCAAGTGGATGACCTATATCGGCTATGACAAGGCGGTGTTTGAGAGCCTCATTCTGCCGCAGCTTGCGCCCGCGACCGCGCAATAGTTCTGCGAGCGTGAAGCGCAGCGGGGGCGCGTGGCCACTCTTGTCCAGAAACTGAAACAGCTGGTGCGCGCCGGGCAATTGTCGCCCGATGCCGCGCAGATGGAGGCGGCTGGCCAGCTTGATCGTCTGTCAGCGGCGTTGTTGCCTTTTGGCAAGGGGCGCGGCGGTGGCCTCTTCGGCTTCCTCAAGCGCCCCAAAGCACCACGCGGCATTTATTTGTGGGGTCCGGTTGGCCGCGGCAAGTCGATGCTGATGGACCTTTTCTTTGAGGGCGCACCGATTGCGCCCAAGCAGCGTGTCCACTTCCACGCCTTCATGCTGGATGTGCATGCGCGCGTGAAAGTTCTGCGCGAACAGGAAAAGGGCGATCCGCTGCCCCAGGTCGCGCGCGACATTGCTCGCACGGCGCGGCTTTTATGCTTTGACGAGTTCCAGGTCACAGACATTGCCGATGCGATGATCCTGGGGCGCCTGTTCGAGCATCTGTTTGCGGAAAAAGTGGTGGTGGTTGCGACCTCAAACCGCGCGCCGGATGATCTCTACAAGGACGGGCTCAATCGCCAGCTATTCCTGCCCGTCATTGCCATGCTGCAGGAGCGGCTGTCGGTTCTCTCGCTCGACGGGCCGCGCGACTTCCGCATGGATCGTCTTTCGGGCGTGAAAACCTGGTGGTCGCCGCTCAATGAGGCAGCCGCCAAGGGACTTTCTGATGCCTTCCAGCGCATGTCTGGCGGCGCCAAGGGGGTGGTGGTGGCGCTGGCGGTGCAGGGGCGCACGGTGCCCTTAGAGGTCCGCAATGGTGTCGGGCGGGCCACATTTGCAGAACTTTGTGAGAAGGCGCTGGGTGCGGCGGATTATCTCGCCATCGCGCACAAGGTGCACACCCTTGTTCTTTCAGGCATTCCCGCCCTCAGCCCGGCGCGCCGCAACGAGGCCAAGCGGTTTGTCACGCTGATCGATGCGCTTTATGAAGCGCGCGTGAAACTGATCGCGTCAGCAGAATGTGCGCCGGGTGCGCTTTATCCTGCGGGCGACGGGTCGTTTGAGTTCGCGCGCACGGTGTCGCGGCTCAATGAAATGCAGTCGGAAGCCTATCTTTCCCAAGGTCATGGTGTGTGATGTCGCTCTTCAACCGCTTGAACCCGTTTGCGCGTCCCTCTAAACCCGCGCCTGAGGTGCCCAAGCCTGTTGCCCCCAAGCCCGCAGCATTGGCGGCAAAGGCCGAGGCAAAATCCGAACCGAAGAGGAATCCCATGGCCCGCAAAAAAATCGCCCTGATCGGGGCTGGCATGATTGGCGGCACACTTGCCCACATTGCAGCGCGCGAAGAGCTGGGTGACATCGTGCTTTTCGACATCGCAGAGGGCGTGCCGCAGGGCAAGGCGCTCGACATCGACGAAGCCTCGCCGATCTTTGGCCGCGACGTGACGATCACGGGCGCCAATGACTATGCCGCGATCAAGGGCGCCGATGTCTGCATCGTCACGGCGGGCGTGCCGCGCAAGCCGGGCATGAGCCGCGATGACCTTCTGGGCATCAATCTCAAGGTGATGAAGGCGGTGGGCGAGGGCATCAAGGCGCATGCGCCGAATGCGTTTGTCATCTGCGTCACCAATCCGCTGGATGCGATGGTGTGGGCATTGCGCCAATATTCGGGCCTGCCGCACAACATGGTGGTGGGCATGGCGGGCGTGCTCGACTCGGCGCGCTTCCGCTGGTTCCTGGCCGAGCGCCTGGGCGTTGCCGTCGAAGACGTGCATGCCTGGACGCTGGGCGGCCATGGCGACGACATGGTGCCGATGGTGCGTTACTCGACGGTCGGCGGCCTGCCGCTGCCCGCCCTCGTTTCGCAAGGCCTCATCAAGCAGGATGAGCTTGATGCCATCGTCAAGCGCACGCGCGGCGGCGGCGGCGAGATCGTGGCGCTGTTGAAGACCGGCTCGGCCTATTATGCGCCCGCCGAAAGCGCGATCCTGATGGCGACCTCCTATCTGCGCGACAAGAAGCGCGTGCTCGCGTGCGCCGCCTATAACAAGGGCGTCTATGGGCTTGACGGGCTTTATGTCGGCGTGCCCTGCGTGATCGGCGCGGGCGGCGTTGAGCGCATCATGGAGTTCCCGATGGACGACGCCGAAAAGGCGATGTTCGCCAAGTCGATTGACGCCGTGAAGGGGCTGATTGCTGCGTGCAAGACGATCGATCCTTCGCTCAGCTGACGCGCGCTGACGCCGCGAAAGAAATTGTTGCGCGCGCACTCAAAGACCTTGAGCTGCGCGCGCAGCTTTTTCGCGAGGGCGCGCGTGAGGGTTATCCGCCGGCATTGCGCGCGCTGCATCGCGCCAATGCTGAAGACCTGATTGCGCTTGTCGGTGCGCATGGCTGGCCGATGTCTGACATTGACGGGCCGGAGGCGGCCGAGGCCGCCTTCCTGATTGCCCAGCATGTCATCGGCGAGCCGCCCCTGATGCGGGAATTGCTGGCGCTGATCTCGGATGCCGTCGAAAGCAGCCGCGCACCCGCCTGGCAGATGGCGGTGCTGGCGGACCGCATCGCCGTATTTGAAGGGCGTGGCCAGATTTTCGGCACGCATTTCGACTGGGATGATGCGGGCGCACTTTCACCCTCACCAATCGCGGACGCTGAACATGTCGATCAGCGGCGCGAGATGGTGGCGCTGACGCCGCTTGCCGAAGAGATTGCCCGCCAGCGCGAGGATGCGGCGCGCGATGGCGAAAGGGCGCCAGCCGATCTTGCCGCGCACCGTGAACGACAGGCCGCCTTTGCGCGCGACGCGGGCTGGCGGAATTGAGGGAGGTCCAGATGATCCCGAAACTTGAAACCGAACGCTTGCGCATGCGCGAGTTCCGCAACGAGGATCTCGATGTCTATGCCGCCATGATGGCGGACGAGGAAACCGTGCGTTACATCGGCGGCAAGACACAGACACGCGCAGAAGCCTGGCGCGGTCTTGCCATGTTGATGGGGCACTGGGCGCTGCGCGGCTATGGCTGGTGGGCGCTGGAGGAAAAATCGACCGGCGCATTCGTGGGCCGTGTGGGCCTGTGGAATCCCGAGGGCTGGCCCGGCCTTGAATGCGGCTGGACCATCGACAAGCGCCACTGGGGCAAGGGCTATGCGCCGGAGGCGGCGCGGGTGGCGATCTCGTACGGGTTCCTGACTTTGCCGCTGGAGACGATCATCAGCGTCATCCATGTGGAGAACCTGAAGTCGCAGGCGGTGGCTGTGAAGGTCGGCGAGAAGAAGCTGCGCCGCGAAACAATCATGGGCTTCGACTGCGACATCTGGGGAATCAGCCGTACTGAGTGGCGGCAGGTGAATGATCTGTGAGGGGTGAGGTGGCGTTTTTTCCCTCGCCCCACGCTTTTTGCGGGGAGAGCGAAGCGAATTGAGTTGAGGCTTCGTCGAACCACGCATTGCGCAAATGCAATGTTCCGCGCCCGCGCTTAACGCTCCTGTGATTTGGCAGATGTCGTTCCATCGTGAATGCTCCCGCCTTCGATGCACCCGGGGGAGTGTTTTATGATCCGCCAACTCATTGCTGCCTTTGCAGCCTCAATCGCGTTTGCTGCTTTTGCCATCGCCGACGAACTGCCCCGGCGCGGCTCGCTGGGCGTCGTCCTTGAAACGCAGGAGGGCGAGGGCGGCGGCGTCAATGTCGTCAGCATCCAGATCGCAACGCAGACCGCACTCCAGCCCGGCGACAGGATCATTTCCGTGAATGGCGCGGCAGTGGCGCGGGCGGGTCATGTAGGCCCCGCCCTCGGGCGCGATCCGATGCCCGGTGACAGCGTGACACTCCACATCAGGCGTGGCGGCGAGGAAATGGATGTGCCTGTCACCCTTGTCGAGGCGCCGGTGCCGCAATTGAATGGCGTGCCGGTAGAACTTGGCAGCGTGCGCTCAGCCAAGGGCGATCTGTTGCGCACCTATCTCGTGCGACCGGCCAATGACAATCTTGTCCGCGATGGCAAGGCGCCTGCCGTGATGCTGGTGCAAGGCATCAATTGCGCGCCCGCAGAAACTTTTTCCAATCCCGGCCACCCTTACACGCGCGTCTATCAGGTGATGAGCGACGCCGGTTTTGCGGTCTATGCTGTCGAGAAGCCCGGCCTTGCTGACAGCCAGGGCGACGACTGCACACGCATCGGCTTTGACGAGGAGCTTTCGGGCTTTCATGCCGGTGCGCGCGCGCTTGGAGAGACCAGCGGCATCGACGCGGACCGCCTCTACATCGTGGGCATTTCGATGGGCGGTCTGCAGGCGCCGCTGATTGCACAGCAGGCAAACATCGCCGGCATCGTGACCTGGGGGACGGTCCTGATGCCATGGTATGATTATATGATCGCGAGCTTCCGCCGGCGTGCGGCGCTCGAAGGCGCTGATCCGGTTGAAAATGAAAAGCTGATGCGCGCCTGGCGTCTTGTGCTCGCTGAAGCCTTTGTGCTCGGCAAAAGCAGAGACGAGATCGCCGCCGCGCACCCGGAGGCCTATGCGCTTGTGACGGAAAGCTACGGCGATCTGGATGCGTTTGGCGGGCGTTCGCTCCAGTTCAGCATCGAGACCGACCGTGCAAACTGCTTTGCGGCGTGGAACTCCTATCGTGGCCGCGCGCTGCTGCTTCACGGTGGTTTCGACTGGGTTGCCGAAGGCTATGACCATGAGCTTGCCGCCATCGTCATGAACCGCAACGTGCCGGGCAGCGCTACTTTCGAAGTCGTCCCGGGACTTGATCACATCATGGTCCGGCACGAGAGCCTGGCCGACAGTTTTGCCAAGTTCGGACAGGGTCCGATTGATGATGCGGCTTATGTGCGCATGCGCGACTGGCTGGTGGCCGAAGCTTCACGCTGACCTACGGGAAGCCCGGCCGGCGTGCCGGTTTCTGGGCCTGTTGCGATAGGGGGCCGCCCCCGCTAGAACCCCGGCGCTATTGGGGTGCGGCGGGGCGATTCCCCCTGCCGCCTGTTTCCGGTCTAAGGGGCTAAGCCCGATGAACATTCACGAGTATCAGGCCAAGGCGATCCTGCGCGAATTCGGCGTGCCGGTCTCCAAGGGTTTTCCGGCCATGTCGCCGACTGAAGCGGTGGAGGCGGCGCGCAAGCTGCCCGGCCCGCTCTATGTGGTGAAGTCGCAGATCCACGCTGGCGGCCGCGGCAAGGGCAAGTTCAAGGAGCTTCCCGCCACTGCCAAGGGCGGCGTGCGCCTTGCCCATTCGGTTGATGAAGTTGCCGCGCATGCGCGCGAGATGGTGGGCAATACGCTGGTCACGGTGCAGACCGGACCTGCGGGCAAGACCGTCAACCGCCTTTACATCGAAGATGGCAGCGACATTGCGCGCGAGCTTTACCTCTCGATGCTGGTGGACCGCACGACAGGCCAGGTTGCCTTTGTGGTTTCGACCGAAGGCGGCATGGACATTGAAAAAGTTGCGCACGATACGCCGGAAAAAATCATCACCTTCCCGGTTGATCCGGCGACGGGCGTCATGGCGCATCATGGCCGCACGGCGGCGCGCGCGCTGGGCCTGACAGGCGCCCTTGTCGGCCAATGCGTTGATCTCGTCACCAGGCTCTATGCGGCCTTCGTGTCAAAAGACATGGCGATGCTGGAGATCAATCCGCTCATCGTCACCAAGACGGGCGAGCTGAAATGCCTTGATGCCAAAGTGTCGTTCGACTCCAACGCGCTTTATCGTCACGACGACATCATGGCGCTGCGCGATCTGACCGAGGAAGACGCGAAAGAAATCGAAGCCTCCAAGCACGATCTTTCCTATATCGCGCTTGATGGCACGATCGGCTGCATGGTCAACGGCGCGGGCCTTGCCATGGCAACCATGGACATCATCAAGCTTTATGGCGAGGAGCCTGCCAACTTCCTCGATGTGGGTGGTGGCGCGTCGAAGGAAAAGGTGACGGCGGCTTTCAAGATCATCACCGCTGATCCCAATGTGAAGGGCATTCTGGTCAACATTTTCGGCGGCATCATGAAGTGCGATGTCATCGCCGAAGGCGTGATCGCTGCGGTGAAGGAAGTGGGCCTGAAGGTGCCGCTGGTCGTGCGCCTTGAAGGCACGAATGTGGAGCTGGGCAAGAAGATCATCCGTGAGTCCGGCCTCAACGTCATTCCCGCCGATGATCTCGATGATGCCGCCCAGAAGATTGTCAAAGCCGTGCAGGGGAAGCGCTGATGTCCATCCTCATCGACAAGAACACGAAGGTCATCTGCCAGGGCTTCACGGGCAAGACGGGCACGTTCCATTCGGAAGCAGCTGTTGCCTATGGCACCAGGATGGTGGGCGGTGTTGCACCGGGCAAAGGCGGCTCAACACATCTCAACCTGCCGGTCTTTGATACGGTGGCCGAAGCGCGCGAGAAGACGGGCGCGGACGCCTCGGTGATTTATGTCCCGCCGCCGGGCGCAGCCGATGCGATCTGCGAAGCGATTGCCGCCGAGATTCCGCTGATTGTCACGATCACCGAGGGCATTCCGGTTGCCGACATGATCCGCGTCAAGCGCGCGCTGGTTGGCTCAAAGTCGCGCCTTATCGGTCCCAACTGCCCCGGCGTGATGACGGCAGGCGAATGCAAGATCGGTATCATGCCCGGCAACATTTTCAAGCGCGGGTCGGTTGGTATCGTGTCGCGCTCGGGCACGCTGACTTACGAAGCCGTGTTCCAGACGACGCAGGTGGGCCTTGGCCAGACGTCGGCCGTTGGCATTGGCGGCGATCCCGTCAAGGGCACCGAGTTCATCGACATGCTGGAGCTTTTCCTGAAAGACCCGGAAACGAAGTCGATCATCATGATTGGCGAGATCGGCGGTTCGGCCGAGGAAGATGCGGCCCAGTTCATCGCTGACGAAGCCAGGCGCGGTCGCCGCAAGCCGATGGTCGGCTTCATCGCGGGCCGCACAGCGCCGCCCGGACGCCGCATGGGTCATGCGGGCGCCATCATCTCGGGCGGCAAGGGCGATGCAGGCTCCAAGATCGCCGCGATGGAAGCAGCCGGGATCAAGGTCTCACCCAGCCCGGCGCGGCTGGGCAAGACTCTGGCCGAACTGTTGAAGGCGGCGTGAGGCATTAGCGGGGTCAGGGCGAACCCCGCAATGCGCCGTAGACAGCGTCAAAGGCTGCCATCGCGGCGGGCCGATCCTGCACGCCGGTGTGGACTGCGCCGTCCAGAATCAGCAGCTCCTGTGTTTTCGCGGCGAATGCGGGCCATTGAATGGTGCGGCTGTCGTTGGGATTTCCCGTCTTGATGAAGCTTGTCCAGTAATTGGCCATTGTCTCGGCCAGCGCGTGATCGGCGTCTTGCCATTGCCAGTCTGCCTGACCCAGATGATCGAACATGTACCAAAGTTCGGCAAAATGGGCGGCTCCCCACCCGGCATAGGGTGACGCGGCGGGGAAAGGCGGCTGACGCTCGAAGCGGTAGAGATAGACGGAACTCTCACCCGTTTCGGCGTGCAGACGCGCCCAAGCCGACATGTTCCAGCCAAAGCGCAGATCTGTTTCAAAGGCGATCCGTGACTCCCTGGCTTGCGCGGTGGTTTGCACCGGATAGGGGGCGATCAGATCTGGCGGCAACGGTCCGAAGGCGCTGGCAATGCTCTCGTGGAAATTTCCCGCGTCAATGCCAGACGGGTCTGTGAAAGCGCGGGCTTCCTCCGCATTGCTGCCGATCAGCAGGGGCACGTGTGCCTGCTTTCCTGCGGCAAAGACTTCAAAAGGTGTCGCGGCAAGAACATGGCCGTCGAGAACCGGATGCGCGATCCGGCTCGCATCAGCGGCAAGGATGGCCTCTGCAGGCAAGCGGCGCAGCTCAGCGATCGAATGCGCACCGGCCGAAGCGGCAAATGCCTCGCCATCACGTTCTGCGTTGCCAAGCAGATAATGCGGCGCAAGCTGAACTGGCTCGAAAAAGCCGCCGCTTTGTCCAATCGCACCATGAAACAGGCCGGCTGCAAGCGGTGATGCCATCAAGATGCTGACTGACATTGAACCGGCAGATTGACCGCCGATGGTGACGCGCGACGGGTCGCCGCCAAACGATGCAATGTTCCTCTTCACCCATTCAAGGGCTGCGATCTGATCCATCAATCCACAATTGCCGGATGTGCGCCCACCAGACTCGGCCGTCAATTCGGGGTGCGCCAGAAATCCGAATGCGCCCAACCGATAGGCGATGGTGACAACAATGATGCCGCGCTGCGCGAGCCGGTCGCCCCAGTAGAGCGGCATTGACGTCGCGCCGTTCGTCCAGCCGCCACCATGAATCCAGACAAAAACCGGCAGCGATGTTTCGGCAGAATCAGGTCGCCAGATGTTGAGATAGAGGCAGTCTTCGCCGGTGGAAGGCGGCGCCTCGCCCGGCATGGATACGCCGTTCTGCATGCAGGCAGGCGCGAATTCCGTTGTCTGGCGGGTTCCCTCCCAGGCCACGACAGGGGCGGGTGGTCGCCAGCGCAGATCGCCGACCGGCGGGGCTGCATAGGGGATGCCGCGATAGATGACTGTGCCGTTTTCGTGGCTCCCCTCGACGCTACCGCCTTCAATTTCGAGTGCGGCGGCGGGGACTGACAGAAGACCGGTCAACAGGGCCGTTACGAGTGTGATCCATGCTACTTTCATGCTTGAGCTCCCGGGTTAGTTTGCCCCTTGGAGCCAAGCACATGCGTATTTGGAGGCGAAGCATTGGCCCTGTTGGCCGCCCCAGCCCAGCGTCGGTTCGCCACTATTTAATCCCAGAGACCCCTTCTTGAGATTTTCTGCGCCCCAAACCAGGTTGTGACATGTCGGGAACAGACTTGCTGAACTGGCCTCGTGAAATCGCGTGGGGCGCACTTTTCTGGATCGTCTTCCTTGTCGCCTTGCTGCCGGGCAGCGTCATAGAGGCTGCTGCCCAGGGGGCGGCGCTTCGTCTTGATGGGGAGGCCATGCGCATTCTTGCGGCTGGCCTTCTTGCTGGCGCTGCGACCCCTGCTGTCACTGCGCTTGTGCGCCGTTATCCCGTGCAGGCTGGCCGCATGGCGGGCCGGATTGCGCTTCACGTCGCGGCCGCACTTGGCATTGCCCTGACCTTGATCCTGATCTCATGCGTTCTTGCACCGCTAACCGGCGTTGGCGATACACGCCCGTTCCTCGATACGGTTTCAAACCATGTCGCGGCGAATGTGTTCCCGCTGACCTTTGCAACGCTTGCCCTTGACGCCATCGTTCATTGGTTCCGGGCCACAGTGACTGACGGCGCCAGCGCCGGACTGGCCCTTCAGCCGGGCGCGTTGCCCCGTGATGCTGCTGCCCCGTATCTTTCGCGTGCACATGTGATGAATCGCGGGCGCGTGGTGGTGGTCGAGCTTGGGGACGTCGACTGGATTGAGACCCAGGGAAATTACCTCGCATTGCATGTCGGCAGCGCCACCCACCTCGTCCGTGAGCCGATGGCCAGATTTGAGGCCAATCTCGATCCGGCCAAGTTTGTGCGCATCCATCGCAGGCTGATGGTTGCAGTCGACCGGGTCCGTGCGATCGCCCCTCACGCAAACGGCGATGTGCTGGTCCTCCTCAGGGATGGCACAGAGCTCAAAGCGAGCAGGAGTTACCGCGACCGCCTGCGCTTGCGCCTCGGGGCGTAGGTACAAATTTTGGAGGCCGAGGCAAAAGGGGGGGGCTAAAGCCCCCTTTTTCCATGTGGTTCACCCCGAAAAAGGGCAGATTTCCCGCACTGGCATGGTTGAAGGGGGATTCCCCGATAGAGTATCTTCCGCGCGCCTTTCCGCGTGGTCCTGTTTGCTTGAAACCGGAAACGGCCATCAGCGTGCTCCGATGCAGCGCCGGACCCCTCTATGCGCTGTTCCAACTTTACCGCCGCAACTGGCGGTCAGGGTGCAATGACCGAGGCTTCCCCCATCCGCAGCCGCTCGAACGATGTCCTTCTGGCGACATCGTTTTTGAACGGCGCCAATGCCATTTTCGTTGAAGAGATGTTTGCGCGCTATGCCGCCGATCCGCAGTCGGTGGATGCGGACTGGCGCATTTTCTTTGACACCATGGGTGACAGTGTAAAGCGCGCCGCCGCAGCCGCGGGCGGCGCGTCGTGGGCGCGCAAGGGCATGAGCGGGCTGACAGGCGTTCTGGCCGAAGAATGGATTCCCGCCGCTCCCAAGGCGCCCAAGGGAGGCAAGCCGGTTGCCGATGCAAAACCCCCTCAGGGCAGCACCGTTGCCAGCGCGCTGGCGGCCAAGGCGCCGTCGGATGATGCGATCAAGGCGGCGACGCTCGATTCCATCCGTGCGCTGATGCTGATCCGCGCCTATCGTGCGCGCGGCCATCTGGCCGCCAAGCTTGATCCGCTCAACATCACGCCGGAAAAATCACATCCCGAGCTTGAGCCATTCAACTATGGCTTCCTGCCGCAGGACATGGACCGGCCCATCTTCCTCGACAATGTGCTGGGCCTGCAAACGGCGACCATGCGCGAGATCGTGCAGATCTGCCGCGAAAATTATTGCGGCACGATCGGCTATGAGTTTGTCCATGTCACAAACCCGGAAGAAAAACGCTGGATTCAGGAGCGCATCGAGGGCCGCGAAAAGGGCGTGACGTTCACGCCAGAGGGCAAGCGCGCGATCCTCAACAAGCTGATCGAAGCGGAAGGGTTTGAAAATTTCTGCACGCGCAAGTTCACCGGCACCAAGCGTTTTGGCCTTGATGGCGGTGAAGCGGTGATCCCGGCGCTCGAACAGATCATCAAAAAGGGTGGTGCGCTGGGCGCCACCGAAATCCTTTTCGGCATGGCGCATCGCGGGCGGCTCAATGTGCTCGCCAATGTGATGTCAAAACCCTATCGCCAGATTTTCCACGAGTTCCAGGGCGGGTCGAGCAACCCGAAGGATGTCGGTGGTTCGGGCGACGTGAAGTATCATCTGGGCGCATCGTCAGACCGCGCCTTTGACGGCAACGAGGTGCATCTGTCGCTCGCGCCCAATCCGTCGCATCTGGAAGCGGTCAATCCGGTGGTGCTGGGCAAGGCGCGCGCCAAGCAGGTGCAGCGCGGCAAGGGCGATCTGGATGCGGGGCGTGCACAGGTGATCCCCGTGCTGATCCATGGCGATGCGGCCTTTGCGGGTCAGGGTGTGGTGGCCGAGTGTTTTGCCATGTCGGGCACGCGCGGCTATCGCACCGGCGGCACGATCCATGTCGTCATCAACAACCAGATCGGCTTTACGACCAGCCCGCATCATGCGCGCTCGTCACCCTATCCGTCCGACATCGCCAAGATGGTCGAAGCGCCGATCATGCACGTGAATGGTGATGATCCTGAAGCGGTCGTGCATTGCGCGCGCATTGCCACGGAGTATCGCCAGAAGTTCCAGAAGGACGTGGTGGTTGATATTTTCTGCTACCGCCGCTTTGGCCACAACGAGACGCTGGAGCCGACCTTCACGCAGCCCTTGATGTACAAGGCGATCAAGGAACAGAAGACGACGCTCACGCTCTATACGTCGAAGCTGATTGCCGAGGGCACGCTGAGCGCCGACGATGTTGCGGCGATGCAGGCGGCTTTCAACAAGCGCCTGGATGATGCGCTTGAAGCGTCGAAGTCGTTTCAGGCAAACAAGGCAGACTGGCTGGATGGCCAGTGGGCTGGTCTGGATGCGGGCAGGGGCGCCTATAATCGCGGTGATACGGCGGTGCCGCTTGAGACATTGCAGGAAGTCGGCCGGGCGCTTTCAAGCGTGCCATCGACCTTCAATGCACACCGCACTGTGTCGCGCCAGCTTGCCGCCAAGGCGCAGATGTTTGAAAGCGGCGAGGGTATTGACTGGGCAACAGCCGAGGCGCTGGCGTTCGGCACGCTGGCGCTTGAAGGTGTGCCGGTGCGCCTTTCCGGTCAGGACAGCCGCGAGGGCACGTTCAGCCAGCGCCATGCTGCGCTGGTCGATCAGGAGTCGGAAGCGCGCCACGTGCTTCTCAATCACATCCGCCCCGGCAAGCAGGCAGAGGTCGAGGTGATCGACTCGCTTCTGTCCGAGTTTGCAGTGCTGGGTTTTGAGTATGGCTATTCCACTGCGGAGCCGCGCGCGCTGGTGCTGTGGGAGGCGCAGTTTGGCGATTTCGCCAATGGCGCGCAGGTCATCATCGACCAGTTCATCGCATCCGGCGAAACGAAGTGGCTGCGCATGTCGGGCCTCGTGATGCTTCTGCCGCACGGCTATGAGGGGCAAGGGCCGGAACATTCCTCCGCGCGGCTTGAACGCTTCCTGCAGCTGTCGGCGGAAAATAACTGGCAGGTCGGCAATTGCTCCACGCCCGCCAATTATTTCCACGCGCTGCGCCGCCAGATGCGCCGCACGGTGCGCAAACCCCTGGTGCTGATGACGCCCAAATCGCTCCTGCGCCACAAGCGTGTGGTGTCGAAGCTGGCCGAGATGGGACCGGGCACGTCGTTCCATCGCGTGCTGCGCGATCATGCCGAGGCCTATCCGGGATCGACCATTGCGCTCAAGGCGGATGGCGATATCCGCCGGGTCATCCTGTGCTCGGGCAAGGTCTATTATGATCTGCTCGACGAGCGCGAGAAGCGCAATGCGTCCAACATCCAGCTGATCCGTGTGGAGCAGCTCTATCCCTATCCGGGCGAGAGCATCGAGCGCGAGCTTGCGCGATTCCCGCGCGCGGACGTGATGTGGGTGCAGGAGGAGCCGCGCAATCAGGGCGCGTGGAGCTTTATCGCACCGATGATTGAAGAATCGCTGGAGCGCCTTGGCCGCAAGGGCCAGCGCGTGGCGTATGCGGGGCGCGCTGCCGCCGCATCGCCCGCGACCGGCCTTGCCAGCACCCATGCCGCCGAACTCAAGGCATTCCTTGAGACGGCCTTTACTGTTTGAGCTGAAAGAAAGCGACGATGACCGAGATCCGCGTGCCCAACATGGGCGAGTCCGTGACCGAAGCAACGGTTGCCAAGTGGCTGAAGAAAGTGGGCGATGCCGTTGCCGCTGACGAACCGCTGGTGGAGCTTGAGACCGACAAGGTCGCGGTCGAAGTGAACGCACCTGCGGCCGGCGTGCTCACGGAAATTGCGACCGGACCCGGCACGGCAGTAAAGGTCGGCGGATTGCTCGGCACAATTTCCGGCTCTGGTGGCGTGGTGCGCCCGGCGCCGGCTGCGGCGGCGCCTGCACCTGCGCCGCGCCCGGCACCTGCGCCTGCTCCGGCTCCAGTGGCCGCACCTGCGGCAGATCGTCCGCTGTCGCCTTCGGTGCGCCGCATTGTGGAAGAAACCGGCATTTCGCCCAGCGCGATTGCGCCCACCGGCCCCGGCGGCCGCATCACCAAGGGCGATGCGCTGGCAGCCCTTGAGGCGCGCGCCGCATCACCGGCAACGCCCGCCGTTGCGGCAGCGCCTGCACCTGCCGCACATGGCCCGCGCGCCGCTGATCCGCGTGAACAGCGCGTGCCCATGACGCGCCTGCGCAAGACCATCGCGCTGCGCCTGAAAGAGGCTCAGAATACGGCAGCGCAGCTCACCACATTCAACGAAGCCGACATGACCACGATCATGGCGCTGCGCTCTGAATACAAGGATGCGTTCGAGAAGCGCCACGGCGTGCGCCTCGGCTTCATGTCGTTCTTTGTCAAGGCGTGCATCGCGGCGCTGAAGGAGCTTCCGGCCGTCAATGCCGAGATTGATGGCGACGATATCGTTTACAAGAACCACTATGACATCGGTGTGGCTGTTGCGACCGAACGCGGCCTTGTGGTGCCCGTGGTGCGCGATGCTGACCACATGAGCCTTGCGGGGCTTGAAAAAGCGATCAACGATTTCGGCCTGCGCGCGCGCGATGGCAAGCTGAAGCTGGAGGAGCTGCAGGGCGGCACGTTCACGATCTCGAACGGCGGCGTCTATGGCAGCCTCATGTCCACGCCGATCCTGAATACGCCGCAGTCGGGCATTCTGGGCATGCACAAGATCCAGGAGCGGCCGATGGCGATTGGCGGCAAGGTCGAAATCCGCCCGATGATGTATCTGGCGCTGTCCTACGATCATCGTCTGGTCGACGGGCGCGAAGCCGTTCTCTTCCTCGTGCGGGTCAAGGATTTCCTTGAGAACCCGTCACGCCTTTTGCTGGAAGTGTGAGGACGCGCCATGCCGGGACAATATGATGTCGCGTTCATTGGCGGCGGGCCGGGCGGCTATAACGGCGCGATCCGCGCTGCGCAGCTGGGCCTGAAAACAGCTGTCGTTGAGAAAACCGCAACGCTGGGCGGCACGTGTCTTAACGTCGGATGCATTCCGTCAAAGGCGCTGCTGCATGCCTCAGCGCGCTTTGAAGAGGCGGTCCGGCATTTTCCGGCCATCGGCATCCGCGCCGAGCTGACGCTCGACCTGCCTGCGATGATGAACCACCGCGCGAAAACGGTTGAGGGACTGACCAAAGGCATCGAGTTCCTGTTCAAGAAGAACAAGATCGACTGGATCAAGGGCACGGGCCGCATTGCGGGCGCAGGCAAGGTTGCTGTCACCTTGACCGCAGGCGGCGAGGATCAGCTGGATGCCAAGAGCATCGTGATCGCCACGGGCTCGGAAGTGATGAAGATCCCCGGTGTCGTGATCGACGAGCGGCGCATCGTGTCTTCGACCGGCGCGCTGACCCTGCCCGGCGTTCCACCGCGCATGATCGTGATCGGCGGCGGCTATATCGGGCTTGAGATGGGTTCGGTGTGGCGCAGGCTGGGCTCGCAGGTGACGGTTGTCGAATTCCTCGACCGCATCACGCCCGGCATGGATGCGGAAGTCTCCAAGCAGTTCCAGCGCATTCTGACCAAGCAGGGCATGGCCTTCAAACTCGGCATGAAGGTGGTGGGCGCGGATGTGTCGTCATCGGGCGTCAAGGTGAAGATCGAACCGGCGGCGGGCGGTGCGCCCGAGACGCTGGAGGCAGATGTCGTGCTCGTCTCGATCGGACGCAAGCCGCATACGGCAGGCCTTGGCCTTGAGGCGGCAGGCGTGGCGATGGATGCGCGCGGCCGCATCGTGACGGATGGCCATTACCGCACATCGGCGCCCGGCATCTTTGCCATTGGCGACGTGATCGCTGGCCCCATGCTTGCGCACAAGGCAGAGGATGAGGGCATGGCGCTTGCCGAGTTGCTGGCGGGCAAGGCGGGCCATGTGAACTACGACACGATCCCGGGCGTTGTTTACACCGCGCCGGAAGTTGCCACCGTCGGCAAGACCGAAGAAGAATTGAAGGCGGCAGGCGTTGAGTATCGCGTGGGCAAGTTCCCGTTCACGGCGAATGCACGCGCGAAAACCATCGCCGACACGGATGGCTTTGTGAAAATTCTGGCGGATGCGAAAACTGATCGCGTGCTGGGCTGCCACATCATCGGGCCGGAAGCGGGCAACATGATCGCGGAAGTCGCACTCGGCATGGAGCTGGGCGCGTCTGCCGAAGACATTGCGCGCACGTGCCATGCGCATCCGACATTGCCGGAGGCCGTGCGTCAGGCGGCGATGGGCGTGGATGGCCGCATCACGCAGATGTAACGCATGATCGTCGTCCGCAGGGCGCTGGTGCAGGAGCATGCGGCGCTGGCGGCACTTGCTGTCGCGGCGATGCGTGCGTCATTTCACTGGCATCCCCCCGAACATTGGCGCGCGGACGTGTTTCTTGCCGATGCGGCAGGCGATGATCTTTATGCTGCCGATCTCGAGGGTGCGCTGGCGGGCGTGCTCGGTTTCTACGCTCCGGAAAATTTCATTCATTCGCTGTTCGTTGCGCCCGGTTTTCAGCGACGTGGCGTGGGTGCGGCTCTGTTGACCAGGGCGCGTGCGCTGGCCACCGGCCCGCTTTCACTGAAGGTTGATGAACCCAATCTTGCGGCGCGGGCGTTTTATGCGCGTTTCGGCTTTGAAGAAGCGGGCCGCGGCGAAGCGAATGGTGTGCCGTGGCTTGCCTTGCGGGCGCGGTCATAGACCTCCAGCATGCGCGTGGCATCGACATCGGTGTAACGCTGCGTTGCCGCCAGGGAGGCGTGACCCAGCAATTCCTGAATGGTGCGCAAATCACCGCCGCGCGAGAGAAGATGCGTTGCAAAGGAATGGCGCAGCGCGTGCGGTGTGGCGCGCGAATGAAGCCCGAGAACGATGCGCAATTCCCGCATCAATTTTTGCACATGGGTCTGGGTCAGCGGGCCGCCGCGCGGGGCGCGGAAGAGTGGCGCATCGCGCTCACCGCCCCACGGGCAGAGTTTTACATACGCGTTGATGGCGTCGCGCACGGCGGGAAGCACCGGCACCATGCGCTCCTTCTTGCCCTTGCCCATGATGCGCAGCGTATCGCCGATGGGAAGGCACGCGCGGGTCAGCGACAGCGCCTCGGAAATGCGCAGGCCCGCGCCATAAAGCAGCGTCAGTACGGCGACGTTTCGCGCGCGCTCCCACGGTTCGTCGGCGGCGCTGGCGGGCGTGATTTCAGCATCTGCCAGAACGCGCGCGGCGTCATCCTCGCTGATGGGACGCGGCAGCGTGCGCTTGCGGCGCGGCGCGCGCATGGAAAGGGCGGCTGTGTTGCGCGCCATGCCCCGCTCATCCAGCCAGCGATAGAAACTGCGCAAGCCTGAAAGCGCGCGCGCCACACCCTCGGCGCCCAGGCCATCATTGCGGCGCTGCGCCAGAAAGGCGCGCAGATCAGCCGCGGTTACGCCTGCGAGCAATTTCAGGTCGGCCGCGCGGCCTTTATGCGATGCCAGAAACGCGCTCAGACTTTGAACATCGGCGCCATAGGCCAGAATTGTGTGCGCGCTCATCCGCCGTTCGCTGCGCAGATGGGTCAGCCATTTGGCAATGATGGCCTCAGCGGTTTCGGCCATGGCAACACGATGTGTCAGAGGATCGACTGGCCGGTCTTCTTCCAGTCGGCGAGAAAGGCTTCAAGGCCGCGATCCGTCAGCGCATGGCGCGCCATCTGGCGCAGCACGCTGCCCGGCATGGTGGCGACATCCGCACCGATCAGGGCGGCAGCGCGCACATGGGCGGGGTGGCGGATCGAGGCCGCCAGAATTTCGGTCTCGTAGCCGTAATTGTCATAGATGGTGCGGATGTCGCGGATCAGCTGCATGCCATCATCGCCCTGATCGTCAAGGCGGCCGATGAAGGGCGAGATGAAGCTCGCATCGGCCTTTGCAGCCAACAGCGCCTGATTGGCCGAGAAGCACAGCGTCACGTTCACCATGGTGCCATCTTCGCGCAGCGTGCGGCAGGCGATCAGGCCATCCATGGTCAGCGGCACCTTAACCGCGACGTTGGGCGCGATCTTGGCGAGGTGGCGGCCCTCGGCGATCATCGCTTTGGCGTCTGTGGCCGTGACTTCGGCGCTGACCGGGCCATCGGTCAGTGTGCAGATCTCGGCAATCACGTCAGTGAATTTGCGGCCCGATTTTGCGACCAGTGAGGGATTGGTGGTGACGCCATCTACAAGACCGGTCGCGGCAAGCTCGCGGATCTCGCTGGTATCGGCGGTATCAAGAAAGAACTTCATGGCGGCCCCCTTGGCCCGGCTGGTTCCGGCAGAATCAGGCTGGGCCATTTTGGGCATTTGCAGGGATTTCGATGCAAGCCCAAAGCGCTGATTGAAGGGCGCATGGCGACAGATAAAGTGCGGCGATGGAACAAGCCCCTGCCGAGACGATCAGCGTGCTTTTGCCCGGCGCGGGGCCGGGGCCGTTCGACTATTTGGCAGCCGGCAAAGACTATCGCCGGGGTGACATTATCGAGGTGCCGCTGGGGCCGCGGCGCGTGGCCGGTGTGGTGTGGGGCAGGGGTGAGGGGCAGGTTCCGCCCGAAAAGCTGAAGGCAGCAGGAGCGGCCTTCGATGTGCCGGGGTTCCCGCCGGTCTTCTGCGATTTCATTGACTGGATTTCCGACTACACGCTGTCGCCCAAGGGTGCGGTGCTGGCGATGGCGATGCGCTTTCCCGATGCCTTTGTGGCCGAGGCCGCGCGCATGGGCCTTGTGGCGACAGGCACGCAGCCCGAGCGTCTCAACAAGCAGCGGGCGCGTGTGCTGGAAATTGCCGGTGACGGTTTGGTGCGTGCAGGCGCCGAGCTGGCCGAACTTGCGGGCGTGACCTCCTCTGTCATCAAGGGGCTTGTGGCGGCGGGCGCGCTCGCACCGCAAGCCTTGCCGCGGCGGCCTCTGCCTCAGCCCGATCCTGAATTTGCGCCAGCGCAATTGTCGCCGCATCAAGCAGAGGCCGCGCAGGCGATCTGTCAGGCGATGACGCGCGGCTATGCCGCCTTTCTGCTCGATGGCGTCACCGGCTCAGGCAAAACCGAAACCTATTTTGAGGCGGTGGCCGACGCGCTCAGGCGCGGCAAGCAGGCGCTGATCCTGTTGCCGGAGATTGCGCTGACCGCCCAGTTCACCAGCCGCTTTGCGCAGCGTTTTGGTGTTGAGCCGGTAGCGTGGCATTCGGATGTGCCGCGCGCGCAGCGGGTGCGGCTGTGGCGCGCGATTGCATCGGGCGAGGTGCGAGTGGTGGCGGGTGCGCGCTCGGCCCTGTTCCTGCCCATGCGCGAGCTTGGCCTCATCATCATTGATGAGGAGCACGATGCGGCCTTCAAGCAGGAAGACGGCGTCATCTATAATGCGCGTGACATGGCCGTGGTGCGCGCGCATCTCGAAGGGGCGGTGGCGGTGCTGGCATCGGCAACGCCTTCCATCGAAACGCATGTGAACGCGGAAAGCGGGCGCTATACAAGGCTCGTCCTGCCGCATCGCCATGGCGCAGCCGTGATGCCCAAGGTCTCGCTGGTCGATCTGACGAAAACACCGGCGGCATCGGGCCAGTTCGTTTCGCCGCCCTTGCGCGCAGCGGTCGATGCCGCCTTTGCGCGCGGAGATCAGGCGCTGTTGTTTCTCAACCGGCGCGGCTTTGCGCCGCTCAACATCTGCCAAACGTGCGGGCATCGCATCGGCTGCAAGCAGTGCAGTTCGTGGCTGGTGGAGCATCGCTATCGCGGCAGGCTGGTGTGCCATCATTGCGGCTATGAAGAGCCAAAACCGCCTGCGTGTCCGGCATGCGGATCGCAGGGTTCGATTGTCGCGTCCGGCCCCGGCGTGGAGCGCATTGCCGAAGAATGCCGCCAGCATTTTCCCGATGTTCGGATCGAGATTGCCTCATCCGACATGATGCACGGGCCGATGGCGATGCAGGCGGCGATTTCAGCCATGGAGCGTGGTGACATTGATCTTCTCATCGGTACGCAGATCATCGCCAAGGGTCACCATTTCCCGAATCTGACGCTGGTTGGCGTGATTGATGCCGATCTGGGATTGTCGGGCGGTGATCCGCGCGCGCGCGAGCGCACGTTCCAGCTTCTCCATCAGGTGGCCGGCCGTGCGGGCCGAGCGGAGCGGCCGGGCGAAGTGATCCTGCAAACACGCAATCCGCGCGATCCGGTGATGCAGGCGCTTGTTTCAGGCGACCGCAACCGTTTCCTGAAGCAGGAGGCTGCCGAGCGCGAGCCGCATCATCTGCCGCCCTTTGGCCGCATGGCGGCCTTGATGGTGTCCGGTGCGATTGAGAGCGATGTCGAAGAGGCTGCGCGCACCCTTGCCGCGCAGGCGCCGCAGGATAATCGCGTGCGCGTGTTGGGGCCGGCGCCACCCCTGATGGCGCGGCTGCGCGGCATGACACGCTTGCGCCTGATCGCCACGGCGCCGCGAAATTTCCGCCTGCAGGCCTTTCTGCGCG
Source organism: Alphaproteobacteria bacterium UBA2784 (assembly GCA_002352285.1). Taxonomy (GTDB): domain Bacteria; phylum Pseudomonadota; class Alphaproteobacteria; order Micropepsales; family Micropepsaceae; genus UBA2784. The sequence goes on from DEIC01000020.1 coordinate 35,409, forward strand.
CCTGGCTGGCCGGCGTTTCGCTATCACGCAAAGTGCGTGTTTCCGTTGACGTTGATCCGCAGCATTTCATTTGAGGATGCGCGGCTTTCTGGCGGAATCGCGGGCCATCGAAGGATTAGGGGTTTTCGTGCCCACGCCGAGCCGCTCCGGCGTCATTTATTCATTTAGATCAACAAGTTGACATTATGTTGCGCCCGCGAAAAGCCTATGCTATCAGCCTCGCGCGCGACGGGGCCGGTAACAATCTTTCGCTTGGTTTTGCGAAGCCCTTTGGCGCAGACGAAGCCCCTTGTTTTCCCTCCTGTTTTTTCCCGTTGACGGCGCAATGGTCTGGCGCCGCCGAGCCCTGCAGCGGAGTATCGAGCCTTGTCACGCGACGCCCAGCCGATGAGTGGCGCAGCCTCCCGTTATGCGACGGCAATCTTCGAGCTTGCCCGCGACGAGAATGCGCTCGACGCGGTGGCCAAGGATCTCGAGGTGCTGGGCAAGCTGATCGCCTCCTCGCCTGATCTCCAGCGCGTCACGCGCTCGCCGGTGTTCTCGCGCGAGACGCAGGCCAAGGCGATGGATGAAATCCTGACCAAGGGCAAGGCGCACAAACTCACCTGCCACTTCATCCTGCTTGTCACCAAGAACCGCAGGCTCTTTCTTCTTGACGCCATTGTGCGCGCCTTCGGCGTGCTGCTTGCCCGGCATCGCGGCGAGATCGTGGCGCAGGTGACAACCGCGCGCAGCCTTGATGGCGAACAGATGGCCTCGCTCAAGGCAGCACTCAAACAGGCTTATGGCCGTGAGCCGCGGATCGACGTGCGTGTTGATCCGACGCTGCTTGCCGGTCTTGTCGTTCGTGTGGGCAGCCGCATGATCGACTCATCGCTCAAAACCAAACTTGCCAATCTCAAGCTGGCGCTCGCGCGCGGCTGACGACCCCGAAAGGACTTTGCCATGGACATCCAGGCCGCCGAAATTTCGGCAATCCTGAAACAGCAGATCAAGGATTTCGGCGTTGAAGCCGAAGTGTCCGAAGTCGGCCAGGTGCTCTCGGTCGGTGACGGCATTGCGCGCGTCTATGGCCTCGACAAGGTGCAGGCCGGTGAAATGGTCGAGTTCCCGGGCGGCATCCGCGGCATGGCGCTCAACCTTGAAACCGACAATGTCGGCGTCGTGATCTTCGGCTCTGACCGCGACATCAAGGAAGGCGACACCGTCAAGCGCACCGGCGCCATCGTGGACGTGCCGGTCGGCAAGGGCCTTCTGGGCCGCGTCGTTGATCCGCTCGGCAACCCGCTCGATGGCAAGGGCCCGATCAAGGGTTCAGAGCGCCGCCGCGTGGACGTGAAGGCCCCGGGCATCATTCCGCGCAAGTCGGTGCACGAGCCGATGCAGACGGGCCTCAAGTCGATTGACTCGCTCATTCCGATTGGCCGCGGCCAGCGCGAGCTCATCATCGGCGACCGCCAGACCGGCAAGACGGCGATTGCCGTTGACACGATCCTGAACCAGAAGGCGGTCAACGCCACGGGTGATGAATCGAAGAAGCTCTATTGCATCTATGTCGTCGTCGGCCAGAAGCGCTCAACCGTTGCCCAGCTTGTGAAGACGCTGGAAGACTATGGTGCGCTCGACTACACGATCGTGGTGGCTGCCACCGCGTCGGACCCGGCCCCGCTCCAGTTCCTTGCGCCGTTTGCCGGCTGCACCATGGGCGAGTTCTTCCGCGACAATGGCATGCATGCCGTCATCATCTATGATGATCTTTCCAAACAGGCCGTCGCCTATCGCCAGATGTCGCTGCTGCTGCGCCGTCCGCCGGGCCGTGAAGCCTATCCGGGCGACGTGTTCTATCTCCACTCGCGCCTGCTTGAGCGCGCCGCCAAGATGGGCGACGCGGCAGGCAAGGGTTCGCTGACGGCGCTCCCCGTCATCGAGACGCAGGCGTCTGACGTGTCGGCCTATATTCCGACGAACGTCATTTCGATCACCGACGGCCAGATCTTCCTTGAGACCGAACTCTTCTATCAGGGCATCCGCCCGGCGGTGAACGTGGGCATCTCGGTCAGCCGCGTCGGCTCGGCCGCGCAGATCAAGGCGATGAAGCAGGTGGCCGGTTCGATCAAGCTGGAGCTGGCGCAGTACCGCGAAATGGCGGCGTTTGCGCAGTTCGGTTCGGACCTTGATGCGGCGACGCAGAAGCTGCTCAACCGCGGCGCAAAGCTGACGGAGCTTTTGAAGCAGAGCCAGTTCCAGCCGATGCCGGTTGAAGAGCAGGTCGTGTCGATCTTCTCGGGCGTGCGCGGCTATCTCGACGGCCTCAAGACGACCGATGTGGGCCGCTTTGAAGCCGAGTTCCTGCGCCTGATGCGCGGAAAGCACGCTGACATCCTTGAGACGATCCGCAAGGAGCAGGCGCTGTCGGATGCCACCACCGCACGGCTGCGTGAAGTGCTCGACGGCTTTGCAAAGTCTTTCGCGTAAGCGCCAGGAAAAGGGAAAAGGCCGGATCACGCCATGCCCAGCCTGAAGTCATTCAAGGTGCGGATCGCGAGCGTCAAATCGACGCGCAAGATCACCAAGGCGATGCAGCTGGTTGCTGCCGCCAAGCTGCGCCGTGCGCAGGAGGCCGCGATCAACGCGCGCCCCTATGCCGAACGCATGCAGCGTGTGCTGACCAATCTGGGGACGGCGGCCAAGGGCAATCCGGGTGCACCGCGCCTGCTTTCCGGCACCGGCAAGAGCGATGTGCATCTTGTGGTCGTCGCAACCGGCGACCGCGGTCTGTGCGGCGGCTTCAACACCAACATCGTGAAGCTGGCGCGCCAGACCATCACGCGTCTTCTCTCTGAAAAGAAGACGGTCAAGATCCTGTGCGTGGGCCGCAAGGGGCGCGAGCAGCTGCGCCGCGATTTCGGCCGGCACATCATTGATACGATCGAGCTGGCGGGCGTGAAGCAGGTGGGCTTTGCGCAGGCGCAGATGATCTCGGCGCGCGTGCTTTCGATGTTCGAGGAAGGCGCGTTTGACGTCTGCACGATCATCTACAGCCAGTTCAAGTCAGTGATCGCGCAGGTGCCAACCGCGCTGCGCCTCATTCCGGCTGACATCCCCGACAATGCGGACGCCAGGGGCGCCGTCTATTCCTATGAGCCGGACGAGAACGAAATTCTCGAAGACCTGCTGCCGCGCAATGTGACGACGCAGATCCTGCGCGCCCTCATCGAGAATGCCGCGTCATTCTATGGTTCGCAGATGACGGCAATGGATAACGCCACGCGCAATGCGGGCGACGTGATCGACAAGCTGACGCTGGTTTACAACCGCACGCGTCAGGCGGTCATCACGAAGGAACTGATTGAAATCATCTCCGGCGCGGAAGCGCTCTGAGCAAAGGTGGCATGACATGAACGCGCACGTTTCAACCAATCTGACCGGCAAGATCACCCAGGTGATCGGCGCCGTCGTGGACGTCCAGTTCGACGGGCATCTGCCCGCCATTCTGAACGCGCTTGAGACCACCAATCAGGGCAACCGCCTTGTGCTTGAAGTTGCCCAGCATCTGGGCGAGTCAACCGTGCGCACGATTGCCATGGACTCGACCGAAGGTCTGGTGCGCGGCCAGGACGTGAAGGATACGGGCACCGCCATTGCGGTTCCGGTGGGTGACGGCACGCTGGGCCGCATCATCAACGTGATCGGTGACCCGATTGACGAGGCAGGCCCCGTGAAGGCCGCTGAGCGCCGCCCGATCCACGTTGAGGCGCCCAAGTTCACCGACCAGTCCACCGAAGCCCAGATCCTCGTCACCGGCATCAAGGTCGTCGACCTGCTCGCGCCCTACGCCAAGGGCGGCAAGATCGGCCTCTTCGGCGGCGCGGGCGTGGGCAAGACCGTGCTCATCCAGGAGCTCATCAACAACGTCGCCAAGGCGCATGGCGGTTACTCGGTGTTTGCCGGCGTCGGCGAGCGCACGCGCGAAGGCAACGACCTCTATCACGAGATGATCGAGTCGGGCGTGAACAAGAAGGGCGGCGGCGAGGGCTCGAAGTGCGCCTTCGTGTTCGGCCAGATGAATGAGCCGCCGGGCGCGCGCGCGCGCGTCGGTCTGACGGGCCTGACGGTTGCCGAGTATTTCCGCGATCAGGGCCAGGACGTGCTCTTCTTCGTCGACAACATTTTCCGCTTCACGCAGGCAGGTTCGGAAGTGTCGGCGCTTCTGGGCCGCATTCCTTCGGCCGTGGGCTATCAGCCGACGCTGGCGACCGACATGGGCGCGCTGCAGGAGCGCATCACGACGACGACCAAGGGTTCGATCACCTCGGTGCAGGCGATTTACGTGCCTGCCGACGACCTGACCGACCCGGCGCCCGCCACCTCGTTCGCGCATCTTGATGCGACGACCGTGCTTAACCGCGATATTGCGGCGCTCGGCATCTTCCCGGCGGTGGACCCGCTCGACTCGACCTCGCGCATGCTCGACCCGCGCATCGTCGGCGCCGACCATTATCGCGTCGCGCGCGAAGTGCAGCGCATCCTCCAGCGTTACAAGGCGCTGCAGGACATCATCGCCATTCTCGGCATGGACGAGCTGTCGGAAGAGGACAAGCTGATCGTGGGCCGCGCGCGCAAGATCCAGCGCTTCCTGTCGCAGCCGTTCCATGTGGCTGAAGTCTTCACCGGCTTCCCGGGCGTGCTCGTTGACATCGCCGATACGATCAAGAGCTTTGATGCCGTCTGCAAAGGCGAATACGACCATCTGCCGGAAGCTGCGTTCTACATGGTGGGCACCATCGAAGACGCCGTGAAGAAGGCCGAAAAGATGGCTGCGGACGCAGCCTGAGGAGAACAGAAACATGGCCGGAAAAATCAGGTTTGATCTCGTCTCGCCGGAGAAGCTGCTTTACTCCGCCGAGGCCGACATGGTGACGGTGCCGGGCCGCGAGGGTGACTTCGCGGTGCTGGCCGGCCATGAGCCCTTCATCTCGATCATCCGCACCGGCCTCATCAACGTGAAGGGCGGCGATGACGGCGACATGCGCATTTTCGTGCGCGGCGGCTTTGCCGAAGTGAATGCCGAGGGTCTGATCGTGCTCGCCGAAGAGGCGATGCCCGCCGATGATCTTGATGCGGCCGCTCTCGATGCACGAATCAAGGACGCCGAAGAAGACCTGGCTGATGCCAAGGATGATGCCGCCCGGGCCAAGGCCGCTGAGGCGCTGGAAGGCCTGCGGCAGATGCGGATCCACGCCTGACGCTTCTGCGACGCGCTGGCAGATCACGCATATCGGGTTAACCGCTTGAAATGTGTGGTCTTTATTCCGTCACAGTGTGAAGCGATTTTTTTGGCCGCTGTGCCGGTCGGCCTCTTCCGGGTTCAGGCCAAAGCTTTCTATAGTCGGCATCAGGCAGGGCGGGGGGAAGCGCACCGGATACAAGGCGCGCGACCCGGCGGTGCGCAATTCTGGTGGGCCATTCTCATGCAATCTGGCTGGACTCTCGACGACATCAACTGGTCTGCCTTCGATCCGTCGCAGGTTGATCTGCGCCTTCTGCGTGCCGTGAAGGCGGCGAGCCTTGTTGAGTATAACGCCGCAACCTACGCGGGTTATCTCAAGGGCGTGTTTCCGGGCGATGAAAAGGCACACGCGGCTTTTGACCAATGGGCGCGCGAAGAGACCCAGCACGGCGAAGCGCTGGGGCGCTGGGCGCAGATGGCCGATCCGACATTCAGTCTTGAAGATGCGGCGCGCCGTTTCCGCGCCGGCTATACGCCAGCGCATTTTGAATCCGGCAAGGCGGCACGCGGCGGCCAGTTTGGCGAGATGATCGCGCGCTGTGTGGTGGAGTCAGGAACATCTTCCTATTACACGGCCATGCGCGATGCCTCGACCGAGCCGGTGTTGTGCCAGATCGCCGGGCTGATTGCGGCTGATGAATACCGTCATTACCGCCTCTTCCTTGATACGATGCACAACATCACCGAGAAGCGGCCGAACTTCCTCAAGCGACTGTGGATTGCGGGATCGCGCGTCGTCGAGGCGCAGGATGATGAGCTCGCTTATGCGTTCTATTGCGCCAATGTCCCCGAGAAGGATCAGGCCCGCATTCCCTATGACCGCAAAACCCATGCGCTGGCCTATGAGCATGCGATCATGCGCCAGTACCAGCGCCGCCACATCGAGAAGATGATGGGCATGGTGTCGGTGTCGGTCGGTGCGCACCCCAAGGGGCGGTTTGCCGCCATTGGCACGTGGGCGATCTGGACATTTTTGAGCCGTAAAGCGAAACGCTATGAGCGGCTGGTCGGCGAAACGCACAAGGCGCTGAACCAGGCCGCGTGAGACTCAGCCGGTTCGGGCGAGCGCTCTGGCGACCGGCGCAAAAATGCGCACAAGCTCCTCATAGACCGGCCGTTTGAACGGCACGATCAGGCCAGGCAGTGCGTCCAGCGCGACCCAGTTCCAGGCGTCAAACTCGGGATGATGGGCGGCGAGGTTGATTTCGCTTTCATCGCCAAAAAAGCGCAGCGCGAACCATTTCTGCCGCTGGCCCCGGAAGCGGCCTTTGAGTGCGACGCCGATCAGTTCCGGCGGCAGGTCGTAATGCAGCCAGTCCTGCGCTTCGGCGATGATCTCGGCACTCGTGACGCCGGTTTCCTCTTGCAGTTCGCGTAAGGCCGCGCGGGAAAGCTCCTCGCCCTCATCCACGCCGCCCTGCGGCATCTGCCAGGCCTCGCCGCCATTCTCGTCGCGATCGATGCGGCGGCCGACAAAAGCGTGACCCTTCCGGTTCAGCAGCATCGCACCAACGCAGGCGCGATAGGGCAGGCGTGAGTGATCGTGCGACATGAGGCCAATGGCTCGTTGCGATCAGTTGATCGCGGGGCGGACAAGCGCGCTCAGCGGTAGCAGCACAAAGCCCTCCGCCTCAAGCCCCCCGGCCCAGCGTGCGATGTGATCGCCCATCGCCGGATACCAGGCCGTGATGCCCAGCGCCGTGCCCTCGGCCTCTGCATGGCTGACAAGGCGGAGCAGGGCGGCATCAACCGCGCCACGATCAAGCGCATCGTCAAGCACGACCGAACGTGCAATCGCCGGCACGCCGATGTCACTGGCATTGCGCAGCACGAGGGCAGGCTGCGTGCTGGCAGCATCGACAAAGTAATAGCCGCGCGCCTTGACGAGCTCGAAGAAGGGACGCGTGGCGTCGGGCACGGCAAGGAAGCGTCCGCCACTGACTGCCACCAGACCCGGAAAGCCGGTAAAGCGGCCGGTCAGCCAGTCCAGCCGCGCTTCGTTTTCGGAAGCAGACAGGCCGGTCAGCAGCGTGTGCGGACCCGGATCATTGTCGGGATAGTCGAAGGGTTCCAGCGGCACTTCGAGCAGCACCTCGAAACCGGCGCGACGCGCTTCATCGACCAGTGGCTGCGCATTACGCGCGTAAGGCGAGAAGGAAAGCGTTGTGCCGCGGGGCAGGGTTGCAAGCGCGCGGCGCGTTTCCCTCTCCGACAGGCCAAGGCCGGTCACCAGAATGGCGATGCGGATGCGGCCATTGGGGTCTTCAGAATGTGCTGCGAAGGCGGCAATCGGATCATCAGGACGGCTGGCCTCACTGCCCGCAGTATCCGCGTGTGCGTCATCGGCATGGACCAGTGTGCCGGGGCCAAGGCGCAGTGTCACAGAATGCGTACCGTCACTGGGCGATCCCAAGAGCGAGATGGCAGCAGCGCCAACGGTGAAAACGGAAATCACAAAGAAGAGGGCGGAGGCAAATATGCTCACGCGCCGCGGCCTGACAGGCGCGGGATTCGCACGGGCAGAATTCTTGGCCTTGGACGCCATGGAGATGGCCTGCCGCCTCCGGTCGAGTCGGTAATCAGGCCAGTCTTGTCAGGCGAAAGTTAACGCATGGTTTCAGATGTTTCTTCCGCCTCGCTCGTTTTTTGGGCTCGCGGATTCACATATCTCAAGAATCCCATGAAATGCTTGATGCTTCTTGCGCCTCCGCCCGCGCCGCTTGGCGCGGGGGAGGCCAGCGATGCGCTTGCATCGCGGGTGGGGGAAATCGGTGGAGAACATTGGCCCCCACCCGGATTTGCGTTCGCCCCGCTCACTCAAATCCGACCTCCCCCGCGAAGGCGGAGGAGGTGAAGGGAGCGCGCTTCTAACTCAATTCGGCTGGGGGGCGGGTTCTTCTGTGGCGCCAGAGGCGTCAGACACCGGGCTCGGCAGTTCCTCCACGCCCATCGCCGGGCCGCCGCGCAGATAGTTCAGCGCATAGGCCAGCTGATAGTCCTCGGTCGCATCGCCATCAGGCGGATAGACGACAAGGCGCGTCTTGGGTTCCACCACCTGATCGCCGTCGAGATGGCCGCGCAGATCGGCCTCCGAGCGGCGGCGGGGCGTATCCTCGGCCTCGGCCGTCTCAACCGCCTTGGGCTTCAGATGGACTTCGATTTCCGGCTGGATGCCGTGTGCCTGAATGGAGCGGCCCGACGGCGTGAAGTAACGCGCCGTGGTCAGACGCAGCGCGCCCTCGCCCGCGCCCAGAGGAATGATCGTCTGGACCGAGCCTTTGCCGAAGGACAGCGTGCCCATCAGAATGGCGCGGCCGTGATCCTGAAGTGCGCCAGCCACGATTTCGCTGGCCGATGCCGAGCCGCCATTGATGAGGATGACCACCGGCTTGCCGCCCGCGGCATCGCCATTGCGCGCGTTATAGCGCTCAATGTCCTGCGCATCGCGGCCGCGGGTGGAAACGACTTCGCCGCGATCAAGAAATGCGTCGGAGACGGCAATCGCCTGATCGAGCAAGCCGCCGGGATTGTTGCGCAGATCAAGCACATAGCCCTTGAGGTCGGGAACCTGCTGCGCCAGCTGCTCAAAGGCCTTGATGAGGCCGGATTCCGTCTGCTCGTTGAACGAGGTGATGCGGATGTAACCGATGTCGCCCTCGGCGCGGAAGCGCACGCTCGCCACCTTGATGCTGGCGCGGGTCAGGGTGACGTCAAAGGGCTTTTCCTGGCCTTCGCGGAAAATGGTCAGCGTCACCGTCGTGTTGGGCGGGCCGCGCATCTGCTCTACGGCTTCATTGAGCGTGAGACCGGTAATGTCGCGGCCGTCGAGCGCGAGAATCTTGTCGCCAGACTGAATGCCAGCCTCGGCTGCGGGCGTTTCATCCATCGGCGAAATTACCGTGACAATGCCGTCTTCGACTGTCACTTCGATGCCAAGGCCGCCAAACTCGCCGCGCGTCTGCACCTGCATGGCGGCGAATTCTTCTGCGTCCATATAGCTGGAATGGGGATCAAGCGACTCCAGCATGCCGCGGATCGAGGCTTCGACCAGTTCGGCGTCGCCGACGTCGCGCACATAGGAGCGGCGCACGCGCTCGAACACATCGCCGTAAAGATTGAGCTGGCGATACGTCTCCGAACCCGCAACCACGGTTGTGGCCGGAACGGCGAAGACCGCAACGACGAAACCTGCAAGGGCTGCCAGGGCGGCAACGAGGGTCTTGTGCATGTCTTTCTTCCCGCTTCTCACATTCCTGCTGGCACATGCCGCGTCCCCAATCGGGACAAAGGCGATGCCGGTTTACATGTCCTGCAAACAGCCTGCCGTAACCACCTTTTCGGGGCATAACATGGCAATTTGATGCCTGGACCAGTTTTCACGCCAACCCACTCAATTCCCACGTTAATTCGGCGTCATCCGCCAGCCTCTGCCGCCGCCGCAAACCAGGGCCACGGGTCAAGCGGATCACGATTGCGCTGGATCTCCACATAGAGCACTGCGTCCAGATCGGGCATCAGGCCAAGTGGTTCACCCGCCAGCACAAACTGGCCGCTTGCCGCATCGATGCGGCCAAATCCCGCCAGTACCATGAAGTATCCGTCGCCCGGCGACAGGATCAAGAGTTGACCATAGCTGCCAAAGGTTCCGGTGAACACGATTTCGCCATCGGCGGGCGCAGTGACCTGGGCCAGTGGTGCTGTCGCAAGGGTAAGGCCTTCGGCCACGCCGGCTGGCGGGATGGGGTCGCCGAAACGGCCAGCCAATGTGCCATTGGCGGGGAGCGGAAGCCTCCCTTTGAGCGCGGCAAAGCCGGTGCGTCCGGCAGCACCCGCCGACACGGTGACAGGTGTTTCGGTCACTTCGCCCGTCACCGCATCCGGTGTTGCGGGCGCCTCCTCTTCCAGCCAGGCCATCAGCGACTGCATGTCGGCGGCGCGGCGCGACAATTCCTCCAGCCGCGCGCGCTCAACCGCGAGGTCGCCCATGGTGCGCTCCTGCAATGTGCGCTTGGCTTCAACCAGCCCGTCAATCTCGGTCCGGGTGCGGGCGTAATCGGCGTTGGCCTTTTCAAGCGCGGCCTGACGCGTGTGGATGCCGGCAATCAGCTCCTCGATCTCCTCCAGATTGCGGCGCAGCGCCTCAGCCTCACGCACGATCTGGCGGGTGAGGGCTGACATCATCATGGCGGCGCGTGCGGCTTCGGCGCCATCGTCGGGTGACAGAAAAATTGCAGGCGGCGGATTGCGGCGCAGGCGCTGCAGCACGGTCAGAAGCGGGCCCAGCGTTTCGCGTTTGGCCGCAAGGGCGTTGCGCGCATTTGCCAGACGATCGCGCAAGACCGGCAATTCGGCGCTCAGGCGTGCGCGTTCGCGCTCGTTTTCCTGAATCGCCGCAGCCGCCTCGATGGCGCGCGAACGCAGACGTTCGATTTCAGCGGCAAGGGCCTCGGCTTCGGCAGAGAGGTCTTCCTCGGTGTTGCGGCGGATTTCAATCTCACCCTCGATGACTTCCAGCTCCTCTGGCGTGCGTGCGGGGGCGTCGCCGGAGTCTTGCGCGCGGGCGGGGGTGAGGAGGGTGAGGAGGAGGGCAGCGAGGACACATTTTCCAAAGGGCAAGTTCAATTGAGCCTCCCCTTTTCTGAAAGGGGAGGCGGGGTTTGGCAGAGCGAAGCGAATGCCAAGCCCGGTGGGGTTGCGGGAAGCTGTACTGAGCTTGTCGGTGGTGCCCCCCACCGATTTGCGCCAGTGCGCAAATCTGCCTCCCCCAGACACGGGGGAGGCGAAAGGAACAAGGGTGCGCTCCTCACGGTTCCGCCCTCTGGTGAACCCGCAACAGGCTCTTGCCTGTCATCTCCGGCGGCACATCAATGTTCAGGATGGAAAGAATGGTGGGTGCGAGATCAGCGAGGCAGCCATCGGCGAGCGTGGCGGGAGCACTGAGCGCGCCGCCATTCACAAGAATCAGCGGCACGTCGAACGTTGTGTGCTGCGTGAAAGGTTCGCCGGTTTCGGGATCGCGCATCATTTCGACATTGCCGTGATCGGCGGTCACGAGCATGACACCGCCTGCCTGTTCGATGGCACTGCGCAGGCGGGCGAGGCATCCATCCACCACTTCCACCGCCTTGATCGCAGCGTCGAGGTTGCCGGTGTGGCCCACCTGATCGGGATTGGCGTAGTTGGCAATGATGACGTCAAACCTGTTCGACGCAATGGCGGCAACGAGCCTGTCGGTTACCTCATGCGCCGACATTTCGGGCTTCAAATCATAGGTTTTGACCTTGGGGCTGGGCACAAGAATGCGCTCCTCGCCCTCAAACACGGTTTCGCGCCCGCCATTAAAGAAGAAGGTGACGTGCGCATATTTCTCGGTCTCGGCAATGCGCAACTGTTTGAGGCCGTGATGCGCCAGCACTTCGCCCAGCGCATTGGGCACGTCGATGGGCGGATAGAGGGCGGGCATCAGCCGGGCGAGCGCCGACGAATATTCGGAGAGACCGGCGGCAGCGGCAAAGGCAATTCCGTCCCCGCGCGCAAAACCATTGAAAGCAGGATCGAGCAGAGCGGTCATGATTTCGCGCGCACGGTCTGCGCGGAAATTGCACATCACGACGGCATCACCAGTCTTCATTCCCGCATAGCCGCCAATCACAGCGGGGGTAATGAACTCGTCGGTTTCATCGGATGCATAGGCGGCGGCGATGGCGGCTTTTGCGCTGGTGGCGTTGGACGCCCTTCCAGAGGCCATCGCGTCATAGGCTTTCTCCACGCGTTCCCAGCGATTGTCGCGGTCCATGCCAAAGAAGCGCCCGCCGATGGTGGCGATCTTCACGCGGCCGGTTGCAGCAGTCGCTTCCTCGAACGCCTGCACATAGCCCAGTGCGCTTTTTGGTGGGGTGTCGCGGCCATCAAGAAATGCATGCACCCACACGTGCACGCCTTCGCCCGCCGCGATGTTGGCAATCGCGGCGATGTGATCCTGATGGCTGTGCACCCCGCCGGGCGAGAGGAGGCCGAGGAGGTGAAGCGCGCCGCCTGCCGCCTTCACTTTGGCCAGCACGTCACGCAGCACTTTGTTCTTTGCCAGCGCACCGCTGTCGGCATCAGCGGTGATGCGGTCGAGATCCTGCACCAGCACGCGGCCGCCGCCGATATTCATGTGGCCGACTTCGGAATTGCCCATCTGGCCCCTGGGCAGGCCCACGGCCTCGCCCGACGTTGCCAGAAACGACCACGGCCCCTCATCCATCATGCGGCGGTAATGCGGAATGTTGGCGAGCGCGAGCGCGTTGTCTTCGCGCTCCTTGCGATAGCCCCAGCCATCAAGGATGCACAGAAGGACGGGGCGTGGCTTCTTTTGCGGCGTCTTGTCCATGAGGGGAAGATAGGAACGGGCGGCTTCCAAGTCCATGGCGGTATGCGCCGCTTAAGGCCGGTGATAGGGGTGGCCGGAAAGGATGGTGGCGGCGCGGTAGAGCTGCTCGGCCAATATCGCGCGCACCAGAAGATGCGGCATGGTCTGGGGTCCGAACGAGATCAGCGCCTGCGCCCGGGCTTTGACCTCAGGCAACAGGCCATCAGCGGCGCCAATGACGAAGGCGAGCGGTTTTGCCGCCTCGATCCGCTTTTGCAGAAGGCTGGCAAAGGCGGTGGAAGATTGCGCTTTGCCGTGTTCGTCGGCGGCAATGACATGGGCGTCGGGCGGAATGGCGGCCAGCCAGAGTTTGGCGTCGTGCGCCTTGCGCTCGGGAATTTCCGTCAGCACGACATCGCTGATGCCGAGTTTCTTGCCGATGGCGGCAAAGCGCGCCAGCCAGTCATCGGTCAGCGCACCCTCATGCGTGCCGCGCGCCGATCCGCCCGCGATCAGGAAAAGTTTCACGCCTCTTTGGGCGGGTCGCGCCACATGTCTTCGATGCGGTAGAAGTCGCGCACTTCGGGCCGGAAGATGTGGACGATGACGTCACCGGCATCGACCAGAACCCAGTCGCCCTGGCGCAGACCCTCGGTCTCGGCATTGCCAAGCCCCTCTTCCTTCAGCTTGCGGGTCAGCTTCTCGGCAAGGGCCGAGACATGGCGCTGCGAGCGGCCGCTGGCGATGATGAAGGCATCGGCGATTGAGCTTTTGCCGCTCATGTCGATGGTCATGATGTCTTCGGCCTTGTCGTCGTCCAGCGTGCGCGTAATGAGGCCGATGAGGCTTTTCAATTCCTCGCTCATCTGCGGCTTGGGCGGCGCGGCCTTTCTGGACGCTGCCTTGACTGGCGCGGATGGCTGCTTTTTGGCTGCCGCCGCTTTCTTGAGCGCGGTCTTGGTCATGCCGGCCTTGGCAGCCTTTGCCGCCATGCCGGTTTTGCGTTTGGACGACGATGCGCCCTTGCTCTTGCCGGTTTTCAGGGTCGAATCCTCCTGTTTCGTGGCCGCCATCATGCCCAATCAGCGCGCGGCGGGCCAGAGCCCCCTGGCCCGAATGGCGGTGGCCGAAGCGGGATGCAGCTGCGCCTCGATGAAGACGAATGGATGCGCGCGGACCAGCTTTTGGGCGGCAGGCGACAAGCGGGCGGCAATTTCGCTGCCCGGCCGGGCGATGACGGCAATGGGGGTCTCTGCCGCGATGTCGCGCCAGCGCCACCAGCGCGGAAAGGCAAGCGCGTTGTCCGATCCCATCAGCCAGAAAAACGCCGTTGCGGGTGCACTGTGTCTGAGTGCGCGCAGCGTGTCGATGGTATAGCGTGTGCCGAGCGCCGCCTCGACAGCGGTAACGCGGATTTTGGGATGGCGCGCCAGTTTGCGTGCAGCGTCGATGCGTGCGGCAAGCGGCGCCATGCCGCTTTGTGCCTTTAACGGGTTCTGTGGCGAGACAAGCCAGATCACGCGATCCAGTTTCAGGCGCGTCATCGCCACCAGGCTGATGTGCAGATGACCTTCATGTGCCGGGTTGAATGATCCGCCCAGCAATCCGACGCGCAGACCGGCAAGGTTCTCGCCCATAAGGGCTGAAAGATGCGCCGTTGCCTTGACCGGATCAGATTTTCGCATCGCCTATGGCCGGATTTGCCCGCTGCCCCTGATGATCGTCTTATACGTGGTCAGTTCGCGCGCGCCTACGGGGCCGCGTGCGTGAAGGCGGCCGGTGGCAATGCCGATCTCGCCGCCAAAGCCGAATTCGCCGCCATCGGCAAACTGGGTTGAAGCGTTCACCAGCACGATGGCGCTGTCCACCTCTGCCGTGAAGCGGGCGGCGGCGGCCTCATCCTCACTGATGATCGCCTCGGTGTGGTGCGTGCCATAGGTGGCGATATGGGCGATGGCCTCATCCATGCCGTTGACCGTGCGGATGTTGAGGATGGGGGCGAGATGCTCTGTATGAAAATCGGCATCGGTTGCTGGTTTGGCGCGGGGTTCGCGCGCGCAGATCTCGGCGTCGCCGCGCAATTCGCAGTTCGCGTCAATCAACGGCGCAAGGATGGGTGCCAGGTGCGTTGCAAGGATCGCGCGGTCGATCAGCAATGTTTCGGTTGCACCACACACGCCGGGCCTGCGCATTTTGGCGTTGAAGATGATCTTTGCCGCCATCGCCGGATCGGATTTTTCATGCACGTAAGTGTGGCAAAGACCCTCCAGGTGGCCGAGCACGGGCACGCGCGCCTCGCGCTCCACACGCGCCACCAGATTTTTTCCGCCGCGCGGAATGATGAGATCAATCGCGCCCGAGAGACCTGACAGCATATGGCCCACGGCATCGCGCTCGGCGTTGGGCACAAGCTGGATGCAGGCGGCGGGCAGACCTGATTGCGTCAGTGCGCGGGCCATGGCGGCGTGGATGGCGCGCGACGACTGCAGGCTCTCGCTGCCACAGCGCAGGATGACCGCATTGCCCGCGCGCAGGGAAAGCGCACCGGCATCAGCGGTCACATTGGGGCGGCTCTCATAAATGATGCCGATCACGCCGATCGGCACGCGTACGCGCGTGAACGAAAGACCGTT
>DEIC01000067.1 GCA_002352285.1 Alphaproteobacteria bacterium UBA2784
GCGGCCTCGGCCACCATGACCCGGACCCGATCACCCAGGCGATAGGTTTTGCGCGTGCGCTTGCCCATCAAAGCGTGCTGCTTTTCCATGTGCTGGAAAAAGTCGGTGCCCAGCGAACTGATTGGCACCAGGCCATCGGCCCCCAAGCCCTCCAGCTTCACAAAGAGGCCAAAGCGCGCAACGCCCGTGATGCGGCCGTCAAATTCTGCGCCGATGCGGTCCTGCATGTAGGCGGCGAGGTAGCGGTCAATCGAATCCCGCTCGGCGGCCATTGAGCGGCGTTCGGTTGTCGAGATGTGCTCGGCTGTGGCCTCAAGCGCTGCAGCCTCGCCGTCGCTCAGGCCATCACTCTGGCCATCGCTGCCGAGGTTCAGCGCCCGGATCAGCCCGCGATGCACCACCAGATCGGCATAACGCCGGATTGGCGAGGTGAAATGGGCATAGCGCGCCAAATTCAAGCCGAAATGGCCCAGGCTTTCGGGTGAGTAACGCGCCTGTGACTGCGTCCGAAGGGTCAGCTCGTTCAGCGCCGCCTCGTGCTCTGCGCCAGCCACGCGGGCGAGCAGCCGATTGAATGCAGCGGGTTTGATGACTTGGCCCTTGGCGAACTTCAATCCGACGGAGGAAAGATAGTCGGCATAGGCGGAAATCTTTTCATCCGACGGCGGCTCGTGCACGCGATAGAGAAGGGGGATCTTTGCCTTCTCCAGCGTTTCGGCGGCAGCCACGTTGGCTGCAATCATCATCTCTTCAATCAGCTTCATCGCTTCAAGCGAGGGGCGCTGATCAATCGAGAAGACTTTGCCATCTTCGCCCAGGCGCGCGCGAAATTCGGGCACATGGATGGCAAGCGGCTCGCGCGCGTCGCGTGCCTTTTCCATGGCGCGATAAGCCGCCAACAACGGCGTGATGATGCGCGCCATCAGGGGCGCAACGCGCGGGCCGGGCTTGCCGGTGATCGCGTCTTCGACTTCGGCATAGGTGAGGCGCGCGGCCGAGCGCATCAGGCCACGCACAAAGCGGTGATGGCGCTTTCGCCCCTGCGCATCGATGACCATGCGCACGACGAGGCAGGCGCGCTCCTCGCCCTCGCGCAAGGAGCACTTGTCGGACGAAAGCTCGTGCGGAAGCATTGGCACGACGCGATCAGGAAAATAGGTCGAGTTGCCGCGCTTGGCTGCTTCCCGGTCAAGGGCTGAGCCGGGCCGCACATAGTGCGCAACATCGGCGATGGCGACATAGACCACGTGACCGCCGGGATTGCCGGCGTCAGTGTCGGGCTCGGCATAGACGGCGTCGTCGTGATCGCGCGCATCTTCCGGGTCAATCGTGATGAGGGGGACGGCGCGCAGATCCTCGCGGCCCGAAAGCGAAAGTGCGCCGCGCGACACTTCGACAGCCTCGCGTGTCACAGCTTCGGGAAAGTCGACGGGGATGCCGTGCTCGTGGATGGAGATCAGGCTGATCGCACCGGGCGCATCCAGATTGCCGTGTGTTTCGCGCAGGCGTGCACGCAGGCGTCCGCGATCGCGGCCCGCCAATGGTTCCACCAATACGATGTCGCCGCGCGCCACCTTCTGTGCGCCTGCGCGATCCAGTACAAAGAACTGTTTGGTGCGGCGATCAACAGGCGCGACGATGGCCTGACCCTGCTCAATCTGGATGACACCCAGCACGCGGTGCGCAGACTGCCCCAGCTCCTTGATGACGCTGGCAACCTGGCCGTCTTTGTCTTTACGCAAGCGGCCCAGGAAGCGGTCGCCAATACCCAGGGCGCGAATGGCGCGGTCACGCGGCGGCTCGGTAACGATGCGTGGGGCAGGGCCCTCGCCATGCCAATCAATGGGGCTTGCGAGCATTTCGCCAGCAGGATCGCGGTCAACGATTTCCATTGGCAGGACTTCCGGCAATTCACCCGCTGCGCGAAAGGCGCGCTTGGGACCGCGTTCAAGCGCCCCTTCTTCTTCGAGCTCGCGCATGATGCGCTTGAGGGCAATGCGCTCGCCGCCGGTAACACCCAGCGCACGCGCCAAATCCCGCTTGGTGGCGGGCACCGGAAGCAGGGCCAGCGCCTTCTTCACCGCGTCGCGGGTCAGAACTGGCCTTGCTTCATTCTTCTTCTTTTTCAAACCTGATATCTCACTCTGCCGCTTTGGCTGCCTTGGGCGCGGCTTTCCTGGCCGGCTTTTTGGGTGCGGACTTTTTTTCGTTTGCGGCCTTCTTTGCCTTCGGTTTCTTTGCCGCTTCCGGCTTTGCCTTGACGGCCTTGGGCTTCGACGCCTTGACCTTGGCGCCACCCTTTGCGGCGATCAAGGCAAGAGCTTCGTCGAGCGTTACCTTCTCGGGGTCAGCGTCTTTGGGCAGCGTTGCGTTCGTTTTGCCGTGATTGACGTAAACGCCGTACTTGCCCTTCATCAAGGCAACCGGCTTGCCATCGGCGGGATGCTTGCCGACTTCACGCAAGGGCGCGGCGCGCTGCACGCGGCCGCCGCCACGCTGGGCCTTCTCGGCCAGCAAGGTGACAGCGCGATTGATGCCGACCGAAAACACCTCTTCGGGTGAATCGAGATTGGCGTAGGCGCCCTGATGGCTCACATAAGGTCCGAAGCGCCCGAAATTGGCGACGATCTTCTCGCCGGTTTCGGGATGCAGGCCGATCTCACGCGGCAGGTTGATGAGCTGCAGCGCCTGTTCCAGTGTCAGCTCGGCCACTGACCAGCCCTTGGGAATGCTGGCGCGCTTGGGCTTCTCGTCGCCCGGCGCAGGTGCGCGTTCGATATAGGGACCAAAGCGCCCGACTTTGACTTCCAGCATGAGGCCGGTAGCGGGGTCTTCGCCCAGCTTGCGCGGGCCTGCGGCGGCGCCTTCGCCGGATGCGGTCAGCGGGCGTGTGAAGTTGCACTCAGGATAATTGGAGCAGCCGAGAAACGCGCCAAAGCGGCCCAGGCGAAGACCGATCTTGCCGCTCTTGCAGGTGGGGCAGAGTCGGGGATCGCTGCCATCCTCGCGCGGCGGGAACAGGTGAGGCTGCAACACGTCATCCAGCACGTCGATGACCTGCGTAATGCGCAATTCGCCGGCGGCTTCAATCGCGGCGATGAAGTCCTTCCAGAAATTGCGCAGCAGGTCTTTCCACTTCAGCGCGCCGGACGACACCTGATCGAGTTCGTCTTCAAGAGCCGCCGTAAAATCGTATTCGACATAGCGGCGGAAGAAGTTTTCGAGGAAGGTCGTAACGATGCGGCCTTTATCCTCGGGCACAAAGCGTCCGCGATCCATGCGCACATAGTTGCGGTCGCGCAGCACGGAAAGGATCGAGGCATAGGTTGAGGGGCGGCCGATGCCCAGCTCCTCCATGCGCTTCACCAAGGTTGCTTCGCTGTAGCGCGGCGG
>DEIC01000025.1 GCA_002352285.1 Alphaproteobacteria bacterium UBA2784
TATCTGCACTATATCCTGCGCACGGCGTCCACCTGGGCAGGCCCGATTGGCGAGTTCACGCTGACGATTGATAAGGGCGGCACGAACCGCATCATCTCGCTCTGCCTTGATGGCATCCGCAAAACCGGCCCCACAACGTTTGAGTGGAAGGCACGCAACTTCACACCCAATCAGGATCTCAAGGTCTTGTTCGTCCAGAGCATCAACTATGAATGAGACGGCGCTGGCGCTTTCCGGCGTCTCGAAATCCTATGGCAGCTTTGCAGCTGTTTCCGGCCTGACTTTCTCGGTCCGGCGTGGCGAGATTTATGGCTTCCTCGGGCCTAACGGCGCGGGAAAGACAACCACGCTGCGCATGCTTCTGGGAATCATCGCGCCTGATGCGGGCACGATCAGCGTGCTTGGCCGCGAAAGTGTTGCCAGCGTCAAGCCGCGCGTCGGCTATCTGCCGGAGGAGCGCGGTCTCTATCGCAAGATGCGCGCAGCCGAGACGATTGCCTATTTTGGCCGCCTCAAGGGCATGGACTCCAAACGCGCGATGGGCGAAGCGCGCACGCTGCTCGAGCGTTTTGGCCTTGGCGCCTTTGCCGATACGCGCATCGAGGGCCTTTCCAAGGGCATGGCGCAGAAGGTGCAGATCCTTTCAACCATCGTGCACGGACCTGACCTGATCATTCTGGATGAACCCTTTTCCGGTCTTGATCCCGTCAATCAGCAGACGCTGGAAGACCTGATTGCAGGCGAGGCGCGCAAGGGCCGCACGATCCTGTTTTCCACACACGTGATGCAGCATGCCGAGCGCCTGTGTCAGCGCTTTGTGCTGATCGCGCGCGGCAGAAAACTCTTTGAAGGCACAGTGAACGAGGCGCGCGCACGCCTGCCCCGCCGCATCCACCTGGCGCTGGCCGAAGATGAAGGCGGCGCCGGAAGGGAGCGCCTGTCGCGTCTTCCGGGCGTGGCCGCCGTGGCGCCCGGTGACGATGGGCTTTATGCGCTTGATCTTGCCGCCTCCGCATCGGGCGAAGCGGTGTTGAAGGCATGTTTTGACAGCGGCCTTGCGCTGCGCCGCTTTGATCTGTCCGAGCCGTCGCTGCATGACGTGTTTGTTTCGTTTGTGGGCAAGGCCGAAGGCGCTCATGCCGCCCCGGCGCGGGAGGCGGCATGAACCGCGCCTTTCTGATTGCATTGCGTGAGTTTCTCGAAGCGGTGCGCTCGAAAAGCTTCTGGCTGACCATGATCCTTGTGCCGCTGCTGGCGCTGGGCTCCGGGCTTCTGTCGAGCTGGCTGCGCGATAACCGCGCCCAGCAACTGATCGTGATCATCGACCAGTCATCGCTCGCCGCCCCCGCCCTGGTTGAGGCGCTTGACGAAGAGACGGCGCGGCGCGGTCAGGCCACGTTTGGCATCGTGCCGGCGCCCGAGGGCATCGACGCCAATGCCGCGCCAGAGGAAATCGGCGCAAGCCTTGCGCCATGGCTGGATGGCGACCGGAAACTGGCCGATGGCCGCCAGCTCTATGGCGCGATCATCGTGCCGCGCGACTTTTCCTTTGTCGCAGAGGGCGCAGGCCCGCCCGCACAGGTGCAGGTGTGGTCGGCCAATCCTGCCGACAGCGGCCTTCAGAGCTTTGTGGCCGCGACCCTGACAGAGGAAGCGCGCCGCCGCTATCTGATGGCGCTGGGCCTTGATGCGCTCACCCTTGAAAACATGAATGCCATGGCGGTGTCGGTGGCGCCCTATGCCGCCACGCGCGGCGGCGGCGTTGCCGCCGTCAGCCTGGCTGACCGGCTGTCGGGCCTGTTGCCCATGGGTCTTTCTTTCCTGTTGTGGATTTCGATCCTGATCGTCGGCAACCGGCTATTGACCGGCGTGATCGAAGAGCGTGCCTCGAAGGTGATGGAGGTGCTGCTGTCCAGCGCCACGCCCGGCGAAATCCTGTCGGGCAAGCTTATCGGCATTGGCATGGTGGGCCTCTCCATCATCTTTGTCTGGCTGGTCAGCCTGATCGGCGCAACCTTTGTGGCCGAGGGCGAGCTTGCCGAATTCGGCCGCCGCATCATTTCCGAATTCTTCTCATCGGGCCTGATATTCTTCTTCCTGTTCTATTTCACGCTCGGCTTTGCCATGCAGGCGAGCCTGTTTCTGGGTGTGGGCGCAATCTCCAATACGCTGAATGACGCGCAGTCTTACCTGACACCGCTGATGATCATTCTGGTTGCGCCCTTTGCCGTGCTGGTCGAGGTGCAGCGCGATCCCTCCGGCATGCTGGCCCAGGTGATGAGCTGGATCCCGTTCTCAACGCCTGTCGTGATGATGGTGCGCGCACCTGCAGGCGCCGCATGGTGGGAGATATTGGGCACCGGCGTCGTGCTCATCATCTCGACCATCTTTGTCATCTGGCTGATGGCGCGCCTCTTCCGCGCCGCCATGCTGCGCACCGGCCAGCCACCGCGCCTTGCGGAACTCGCCCGCCTGATCTGGCGCGGGTCTGCGGCGGGGTAGGCCAGCGATGCGCTTGCATCGCGGGTGGGGGAAAGCAGCAGAAAACACAAGCCCCCACCCGGATTTGAGTTCGCGTCGCTCACTCAAATCCCTTGCGCTCCGCTCACCCCCGCAACAAGTTGCGGAGGAGGTAGAGGAAGTGTGAATCCGTTAGTCGCAAGCACGCGGTGAGGGAGTGGAGAATTGCATCAACTTTGTGCGTGGTTCGATGAACACGCACCATGTGGAAGTCGGTGAACGGCATTCCCGCAGGATACCTGCCTCCTCATCCTGAGTTCTTGTCGAAGGACGCACCGCGTTTGCGCAGGGCGGCTTCTTCCCCTGAATCAGCCCTTGACAACGTTTAGATGTTTAGCTAAACGTCTGCCCATGACACAGATCTTCAAGGCGCTTTCAGATCCTACGCGCCGCCAGGTTCTCAAAATGCTGCGCAAGGGCCCCCTGACGGCGGGCGAGCTGGCCGATGCGTTTCCCGTATCGCGCGCCACCATGTCGGCACATTTCGCCGTGCTGCGCGAGGCTGATCTCATTTCTGCGGAAAAAGACGGCCGCGAAATTTTCTATCGTCTCAATCTCACGGTGCTTGAAGACGGGCTGTTGGGCTTTAGCGAAGCCTTCGGCATAGGCGCCCGCCGCCGCACGGGAAAATCAGGAAAGGTTGAAGCATGACCCGCATCAGTTCTGCATTCGCGTATGGCGCTTTCATTGTCGGAGCAGCGCTCCTCCTCAAGGCGCTTGAATGGGCGGGCTATGTCACCGGCAGCCCCGATGAAATGGCCCAGCGATTCGTTCAGGTCGCCGTTGGCACCGTATTTCTCTGGTACGCCAACCGCATGCCCAAGGGCGCAGCGACCAAGGCCAATTGTCCGCTCGCCAAAGAGGATCAGATGCGCCGCTTTGCAGGCCGCGTGCTCTTCCTTGGTGGCATTGGCTATTTGCTGACCTGGGTCATCGCGCCCTTTGACATTGCTGCGGTGACGGCCATCGCCATCCTTGGCAGCGCCCTTGCGCTCGTGTTCGGCCGCTGGGCGATGACACGCATGGCAGCGGAGTAGGTTGTGCGGGTTCCTCGCTCACCCCAAGGGGGGAGGAACTTCCAAAAACCCTCACCCCAGATCCGCTGCCAGCGCGGCGCGCACCTCTTGCGGCATCACCGCCATATGGCCATAGGCGGGATGCGAGAGGGCCAGCACAACCTGNNCTCGATGCCGCCCAGCCGCGCAAGAATGGCAGGCCGCCTCTGCGCATCATCGACTTCAATCATCATGGCTGCCACCAGATCACGCCCCTGCGGGATCAGCGGATTATAGGCGGCCAGCTCGTCTGCGATCTGTGCCTCGCCGCCCTTTTCGATGAAAAGCATCTCGTGCACCTGATGCCACATCGTCTCATAGCTTTCGAAGTAAAAGGTAATGAGCGGCCCCACCTCCACGCGCCGGTTGCGCTTGTGCGCCACAAGCCTGGCGCGACGCTCCTTGCGCTCGGCCGCGTATTGCGAAAGCGGGAGGATGTCGGCGCGTGTAATCTCTCTTCTGGTCATGGCAAAAGCCCATAGGCGCGTGCGAAAACTTCTATCGGATGTTCACCGCTTTTGGCGGTAACCGCGTCGCCCGATCCGGCGGCCAGTTCATTCATGCCCTGCACGATATGCTTGGCCGCCAGCGGGCAATCGCTGACGATGTGCTTCTTGTTGGCCTTGAGCGCCGCGCGGAAAACCGGCTTGCCCACCTTGTTGGCCAGCGGACGGGTTTTTTTCAGAACCCCAAACGTGCCGCCATGACCCGAGCAGCGCTCGATCACGTCAATCTCGGCCTGCGGGATGAGCTTCAGAAGTTCTGCGGCCTTCGGCCCGATATTCTGCGCCCGCGCATGACACGCCAGATGCACCGACACGCCGCCGTCGAGCGGCGCAAGACCGGGCGGCAGACCCTCCTTGCGGGCGATGTCCACGACATACTGGTCGATGTCAAACGTCGCGCGCGAGAGCAGATCGACATTTTCATCCTTCGGTGCGATCAGTTTCCACTCGCTCTTGAACATGAGGCCGCAGGAGGCGGTCAGCGTGATGACGTCGTACCCCTGATCGATGAAGGGGCGGAACGCGGCCGAAATCTTAAGCGCCTTGGCCGACACCTGATCCAGCTGCGCCTGCTCCAGCTGCGGCATGCCGCAACAGCCGGGATAGAAGACCTGCGTTTCAACGCCCAGATGGTTCAGCACCGCGCGCGCCGCCATGCCGGTGGAGGGCTTGTTGTAATTGACAAAGCAGGTCGCAAACAGAACCGCCTTGCGCTTGCCAAAGGCGGGCGCCGCCTCATTGGGCCGGACGGGGTCGCCGCGATCGGCCATCACGAATGTTTTCGTGTGGAACCTGGGCAGCTCCGCGTCGCGGTCAATGCCCGACACTTTCTCGACCAGCGTGCGCACGCCCTTGCGTTTGCGCGAGGAAGCCGCGTTCACGAGCGGCGATGCGAGCGCCGCCAGCCTGCCATTGCGGTCCATCTTGCCCAGCTCGCGCGCCACAAAGTCGCCGCCGTGTTTTTTGGCCTCCGCCATGCGCGCGCGCAGCATCAGATGCGGAAAATCGAGATTCCATTCATGCGGCGGCACATAGGGGCACTTCGTCATGTAGCACATGTCGCAGACCGTGCAGGCCTCNNTTCGCTTCGTTGAGGAAGTCGGGATGATCCCAGCCGATGTGATGGCGGGTGGGCGCTTCAAGACTGCCTTCGCGCATGGAATGTTCCGCTGGAGAGAAAGCCCAAGGAAAAGGCGCGGCTGGAGTTCTCGTCCCGCCGCGCCGGAAATTCAGATCGTCACGAGCGCCGCTCAGCCGAGCGTATCAAGCGCCTTCTGGAAACGGCCGGCGTGGCTCTTTTCCGCCTTGGCCAGTGTTTCGAACCAGTCGGCGATTTCGTCAAAGCCCTCTTCGCGGGCCGTGCGCGCCATGCCCGGATACATGTCGGTGTATTCGTGCGTTTCGCCGGCAATGGCAGCCTTCAGATTGTCGCCCGTCGCCCCGATCTTGAGGCCGGTGGCTGGATCGCCGACTTCCTCAAGGAACTGAAGGTGACCGTGCGCATGGCCGGTCTCACCCTCGGCGGTTGAGCGGAAGACGGTTGCGACATCGTTATAGCCTTCGACGTCAGCCTTTTGCGCGAAGTAGAGATAGCGGCGGTTCGCCTGGCTCTCGCCCGCAAACGCCTCTTTCAGATTGTGATGGGTCTTGGAATTGGCAAGTTTCATGGATGGCCCTCCGGCGCCAGAGATGGGGGAGGATGCTAGCGCGAAGGTCTGCCGTGTCAATCGCTTGGCGCTGAATCTGGAATCATTTCAAGTTTTGCGGGGCGNNGTGACATCCAGCATGTGCGAATGCGGTGACAGGTTGGTGTCAAAGATCGTGGTGCCGTCGAGCGACAGGGTGCGCAGGAGCCCGGCTGCCGTGAACTGGTTCAGCGCGTTATAGACGGTCGCCAGCGACATTTTCTGGCCCGCCTTCAACGCTTCGCCATGCATCATCTCGGCCGTCACATGACGATGGCCATGGGCATGGAGAAGACGCGCCAGCGCCAGACGCTGCCGCGTGGGGCGCAGGCCCGCTTCGGCAAGCTGTTCGGCATAGGCCGCAAACGGGCGTGCCGTGCGTGGCAGTGTGGGCGTGCGGTTGCTCATTAGTCGCATATAAGCGCAAAAATCCGGGGCCGCAAAATGGCGGAGGGAGAGGGCGCCACCTGCCCTGCACGTAACCCGTTGAATTCGGCGGGCAAAGGAGGGGTGTAAACCGGGAATTTCTGCGCTATGTCTAAGGGATGCGTGCTTTGTGAGGCGGGGCCACCCGCCCCTCGCCCAAAGCCGGACACGGCTGGCAGCTTGTGCCACGCCATAAAGGTTTGACCGACATGGACAAAGAAATGACCAACCCTCCCGAAGTCGCAGCGCCAGCCAAGCGCCGTTCCAGCTTCGACTTTCACAGCCTGATTGAATGCGCCAAGGGAAAGATGTTTGGCCCCGGCAATGCGCGTCTGCCGCTGCCGCCGATGCTGATGTTTGACCGCATCACGCATATCAATGATGCCGATGGCGAGCACGGCAAGGGAACGGTCGAGGCCGAACTCGACATCACGCCAGACCTCTGGTTCTTCCGCTGCCACTTTGAAGGCGATCCGGTGATGCCGGGCTGCCTTGGCCTTGATGCGATGTGGCAGCTGGTCGGATTTTTTCTCGGCTGGATGGGCGCACCCGGCCGCGGCCGCGCGCTGGGCGTCGGCGAAGTGAAATTCACCGGCCAGGTCCTGCCCGGCGCGAAAAAGGTCCAGTACATCATCAATCTGAAGCGCGTCATCATGCGCAAGCTGGTGATGGGCATTGGCGACGGCATCATGAAGGTTGATGGCAAGACGATCTATGAGGCCAAGGATCTGCGCGTTGGCCTGTTCCAGCCGGATGCCATGCCCGCATGAGGCGCAAGCCGCCCGCCCGAATTGATCTCACCTGAAAGGCGAAGAACCGATGAGACGAGTCGTTGTCACCGGCATGGGTATTGTCAGCTCGATCGGCAACAATGCGCAGGAGGTGGTCGCCTCCCTGCGCGAAGCCCGCTCCGGCATTGGTCCGTCAGAGACCTATGCGAAAATGGGTTTCAAGAGCCAGGTGGAAGGCGCCATCAAACTTGATCTCGATGCCGCTGTTGACCGCCGCGCCCGCCGCTTCATGGGCCCCGGCGCTTCCTACAGCTGGGTCGCGATGCAGCAGGCGATTGCTGATGCAGGCCTTGAGGAAAAAGACGTCGTCAATCCGCGCACGGGCTTGATTGTGGGTTCGGGTGGCGCGTCCACATCGGCCATGGTGGTTGCCGCTGATGTCGCGCGCTCCGAGCCGGTGAAGGGCCCCAAGAAAGTCGGCCCCTTCGTGGTGCCCAAGGCCATGGCCTCGTGCTGCTCGGCCAATCTCTCCACCTGGTTCAAGATCAAGGGCTATAATTATTCGATCAGCTCGGCCTGCGCGACCAGCGCGCATTGCATCGGCAATGGCATGGAGCTGATCCAGTGGGGCAAGCAGGACATTGTCTTTGCCGGCGGCGGCGAGGAAGTGGACTGGACGCTCTCGGTGCTGTTCGACGGCATGGGCGCGATGAGCTCGAAGTATAACGACACGCCGCAAAAGGCGTCGCGCGCCTATGACAGGAACCGTGATGGTTTTGTGATCTCGGGCGGCGGCGGCATTCTTGTGCTGGAAGAGCTGGAGCACGCCAAGGCGCGCGGTGCGAAAATCTATGCCGAACTCGTTGGCTATGGCGCAACCTCTGACGGCCACGACATGGTGGCCCCCTCGGGCGAGGGCGCGGCGCGCTGCATGAAGATGGCGCTGGAGGGCGTGAANNGGCGTGCACGAGGCGGTCTATTCGCTTTTGATGATGCAGAACGGTTTCATCTGCGAAAGCGCCAACATCGAAGAGCTTGATCCGCTGTTTGAAGGAACGCCCGTTGCGCGCGCGCGCATCGACAACGCAAAACTGGAGCGCGTGCTCTCCAACAGCTTCGGCTTTGGCGGCACCAACGCAACCCTCGTGTTCCAGCGTTATCCGTCCTGACATAGCTGGACAGTTTCCGCTCATTTCTGTCACCCCGTTGCATTTGACCAAATGAGTAGCGCATAGTTTCGCCTCCGCCCGCGTGACTTCACGCGGGGGAGGCCAGCGATGCTCTTGCATCGCGGGTGGGGGAAGTAGTCTCGAAGCTGGCCCCCACCCGGATCGCAAGCGCGATCCGACCTCCCCCGCAACCAGTTGCGGAGGAGGTTGAAGAGAAATGGCCGCAGACGA
>DEIC01000063.1:0-6648 GCA_002352285.1 Alphaproteobacteria bacterium UBA2784
AGCGACCGCATCCGCGGGCTTGATACCGGCGCCGATGATTACATCGTCAAGCCGTTTTCAATGACCGAGCTTCTGGCGCGCATCCGCGCCGTGCTTCGCCGCATCCGCCCTGCGCTGGCGGGCGAGACCGTGGCTTTTGGCGACATCGAGCTTGACCGCGCCGCCCATCGTGTGCGCCGCGCGGGCAAGGACATTCATCTCGGCCCGACCGAATACAAGCTGCTCGATCATCTGATCCAGCATCCCGGAAGGGTGTTCAGCCGCGAGCAATTGCTCAACGCCGTCTGGGGCAATGATGTCTATGTCGAGTTGCGCACGGTTGACGTGCATGTCGGCCGCCTGCGCAAGGCCCTGACGCGCTTTGGCGGCGCCGATCCGGTGCGCACTGTTCGCGCGGCGGGCTATGCGCTTGACGAGCAGATGAAGGCAGCAGCCGAAGGCTGACGGCTCAGGCAGCGCTTTCAAGATCGGGATAAAGCCGCCGCAGCTGCGCATGGGCAAGACCGGCCTGCCGCGCCAGCCGTTCGGCCTGCGCCGCAGTATCTGTGGCATCGCCATCGCCGCGTGCAGCCGCCGCCAGAGCTCGCGCCGCCAGCGTCAGCGATGTAAAGCCGAGATCACCGGCAGCGCCTGCCAGATCGCGCGCTGCCTGCGCCAGATGGGGATTGTCGCCCGCCTTCGCCGCTTCTTCGATGCGCCGCGTCAGATCGCCCGCCGTCTCAAGGTACGATTGCAGAACTTCTTTCAGGGATTCGCGGCCCAGAGAGCGCTCCAGTTCCTCAATGGCATTGACGTCGATCACGCTTTCCTGATTGCCGTCGGCCCCGGTCGCTTCTGCCGTGTCTTGCGACAGCGCCTGCGCAATTGCTGTCATCAGATCGCGCACGGCAAAGGGTTTGGTGACGACGCCCTGCATGCCCTCGGCCAGATGGCCCTCGCGCACGCGCTCGCGGTTGTGTGCGGTCAGCGCGATGATGGGCGTGTGTGCGGCGGGTCCAGCCAGATTGCGGATCATGCGTGTCGCCTGCGTGCCATCAACGCCGGGCATGTGCAGATCCATCAGGATGATGTCAAAGCTCTGCCGCTGCGCTGCCTCAAAAGCCTGGAGTCCGTCATTGGCGGTAAACACGCTGTGGCCCATGGCGGCCAGCATGTTCGCAAGGAGGCGGCGGTTGATTGCATTGTCATCGACGGCAAGGATTTTGAGGATCCGGCTCGGCTCAAGCGCCGCTTCGCGCGCAGCGGCGGGCGCTGGCTTGTCTTCACTCACCACGTCCGCCGGAACCATGAACCAGAAGGTGGAGCCCACGCCCAGTTCCGATGTCACGCCGATCTCGCCGCCCATCAGCGCCACCAGCTTGCGTGAAATGGCAAGGCCAAGGCCCGTACCGTTGAACCGGCGGGCATGGCTTTGATCGACCTGGCTGAAATTCTGGAACAGGCGGTTGAAGGCTTCCTTGGGGATGCCGATGCCCGTGTCGGTCACCGCAAAGCGCAGCATGGGCCGCTGGGCATTGTCGCTGGCGGGCTCAACAGAGATGGCAACGCCGCCTTTGTCCGTGAACTTGATGGCATTGCCGACAAGATTCATGAGCACCTGGCGCAACCGCCCGGCATCAGCCCGGATGGAGGCGGGCGCCCGTTCGTCAATTGCGACTTCGATGTCCAGATTTTTCTCCCACGCACGCGCCTGGAACATGCGCGCCACGGCTTCCGCCACGCGCTTGGGCGACATCGGCGCAGGTTCAAGCGAAAACTTTCCGGCCTCCAGCTTCGAGAGGTCGAGAATGTCGTTGAGGATGAGACAAAGCCCGTCGGCGGCATCGCGGATGTCGGATACAGCGCTGCGCTGCTGGGGCGAAAGCGCGCCTTCCGCCAGAAGATTGGCCATGCCCAGAATGCCGTTGAGCGGCGTGCGGATTTCATGGCTGACGGTGGCAAGAAATTCAGACTTGGTGCGGTTGCCGGCCTCGGCAGCATCGCGCGCAGCTTCGGCGGCAACGCGCGCGGCGTTGGCGGCTTCGCGCTCCTGCCGCAATTCGGCCAGAAGGCTTTCATTGTCGCGCTGAAGATGCGAGCGCGCACGGCTGACATCCGAAATGCGATTGGCCCAGGTCAGCAGCATCAGAACGTAAAGGCATGAAAGGATTGCTGTTGCGATGGGAAGCACAGCGCCCTCGGCAACAAAGAAGGCGATCAGCGTGCCCAGCATTGGTCCCAGCGTGACCCACATCGAGGGGGCATAGCTTGCCCGTTCAATCATCGTGCCCGAGGAAATGCCGATGATCACCAGCGCAAGGATGGCCTGCGCAGCGAAATCACCCGGCACGAAGAAGACGGCGATGGCGGCAGCCCACGATAGTGAAAGCAGGATGGCCGACGGAAAGCTGCGCAAGGCCCAGTACTTCGCGCGCACCTTGCGCATCGGATCATTGCGCCAGCGTCTGTTGACTGAAAGAAGATCAACCTTGGCTGCCACGTGAATGAGGACGGGCCACAGCGCTTCAAGCGGATTGATCGAATTCCAGAAAAGGCCGGTCAGAATGGCAAAGACGAGAAAGGGTAGCGGCCAGCCCGCGCTGGTGCTCTGATAGATCGCTGCAATGTCGGCGGCAAACGTCTCATCACGCGCCAGCGCAGCCGCGCGCAATCCGGCAGGATCACCCGCCGGCGGGACTGCTGCTTTGACGGCGCTCTCTGTCACGCGTGTTTCCATCCGTCTGCTGACGGTCAAAGAGATTGACGGCAGACCGCGGCAAAGCCTAACTTGCCGCGAATTTCCAAAGACTTAAGCGCGATGATGAACTTGACCCGCAAGGAACTGGCTTTGGCCGCTCGCGCCTGGCCTTTTGAAGAGGCCAAAAAGCTGCTCGCCCGTGCCGAACGCCAGGTGAAGGCAGGCACGTTCAAGGGCTATGTGCTGTTTGAGACCGGCTATGGCCCGTCAGGTCTGCCCCATATCGGCACATTCGGCGAGGTTGCGCGCACAACCATGGTGCGCCGCGCCTTTGCGCAGATGTCTGACCTGCCGACGAGGCTGCTCGCCTTCTCCGATGACATGGACGGGTTNNAGCTTTGGCCACCATAACAACGCGATGCTGCGCTCGTTTCTTGACGCGTTCGGCTTTGAGTACGAGTTTGCCAGCGCCAGCGACTATTACGCATCCGGTCGCTTCGACGCGGCGCTGCGCACCGTCCTCAGGAATTATGACGCGGTAATCAACCTTGTGCTGCCCACGCTGGGGCCAGAGCGGCGCGAGACCTATAGCCCGTTCCTGCCGGTTTCGCCGTCAACCGGCCGCGTGCTGGAAGTGCCGCTGATCGCGCGCAATCCGGAAAGGGGCACCATCACCTTTGCCGATGAAGACGGCAGCGTGGTGGAGCAGGAAGTGACCGGCGGCAGAACCAAACTGCAATGGAAGGCCGACTGGGCCATGCGCTGGCTGGCGCTGGGCGTTGACTATGAAATGTCGGGCAAGGATCTCATTCCCTCCGTCGAACTCTCGTCAAAGATCGTGCGTGCGCTCGGCGCTGAGCCGCCGGACGGTTTCAACTACGAACTCTTCCTCGATGAGCACGGCCAGAAGGTTTCAAAAACCAAGGGCAATGGCCTGACGGTCGAGGAGTGGCTGCGTTATGCCAGCCCCGAAAGCCTTGCCTACTTCATGTTCCAGAAGCCGCGCACGGCCAAGCGGCTTTACTTCGATGTCATACCGCGCGCGGTTGATGACTATGCGCATCATCTGGAAAAATACGGCAGCGAAGATGCGGGCGCGCGTCTGGAAAATCCGGTCTGGCACATTCATGGCGACAACGTGCCGGCCGAGACCTTCCCNNTACGACGATTTCGTGCGGCCCAAAAAGAATTACCGCGGCGCAACGGCAGAGGAAGCCGCAGCCCTTGAAGCTCTCGCCACGAAATATGATGCGGCCGCAGGCGATGAAGATGGCGATGCCCTGCAGAACATCGCCTTTGAGACCGGCAAGACGCATGGCTATGCCGACCGACTGCGTGACTGGTTTCGCGTGCTTTATGAGGTCTGCTTCGGAGAAGAGCAGGGGCCGCGCT
Organism: Alphaproteobacteria bacterium UBA2784; assembly: GCA_002352285.1. Classification (GTDB taxonomy): domain Bacteria; phylum Pseudomonadota; class Alphaproteobacteria; order Micropepsales; family Micropepsaceae; genus UBA2784. The sequence goes on from DEIC01000063.1 coordinate 4,070, forward strand.
TTGGCTCATTCGCTGCACTTTTCGGGCCCAAGCGCACCGCAGCGCTCATCCGCAGTGCGGTTGCCGGTGCGTTCCTGCCCAAGGCTTGACTACTGACTCGCCCATACGATGCGCGCGATCCATGCAACGTCGCGCAACTCGATCTGGCGCGCCGGATAATCCGGGTTGAGAGACGACAGCTCGATGCGCCTTGTGGTGCGCCTGGTAAGCACCTTCACCATCACTTCGCCACTGTGGGTCTTCACCACCACGCGATCACCCACCCGCACCTGGGCGGCAGGCGATACGACCACGATGTCGCCCGCGCGATAGACAGGCTCCATTGAATTGCCGGATACCTGCAGCGCATAGGCATTGGGATCGGCGGGCGGCGCAAACGCAACTTCATCCCAGCCCTGACCGGCCGGAAATCCGCCATCGTCAAAAAACCCCTGATTGCCGGCCTCGGCAAATCCGATCACCGGCACGTGCGGTGCGGGAAGTTTGGCGCTGCGGTCACGCGCCAGCGCCATGAACGTGTCGAGGGTTGCGCCCGTCGCTTCGAGAATTTTGGAAAGGCTTTCGGTGGAGGGCCAGCGCAGCTTGTTGCCCGCCTTGCCGTCGGCTGCCATGCGCTTGGAGGGATTGAACGTGGTCGGATCAAGCCCGGCCGCCTTGGCAAGTCCGGACGGCGTCATGCCATGGCGCTCGGCAAGCGCGTCGATGGCCGACCAGATCTGCTTGTGCGTCAACATGGCAGCGGCGATTATCCCCGCATCTGTCCCCGATGGGAAGAAATACCTATTCCTCTCCGCACCCGGACGCAAGGCCGTGACCCCGACCCACATCTTCAAAATAGCCCCGAAAGACGCGTGGGAAAGCGCAAGGCAGTCACGGGCCTGGCCGGGCAGTGCCGATGACCAACGCGATGGTTTCATTCACTTTTCTACCGCCGCGCAGCTGGAGGGCACGCTGGCCCGGCACTTCCGGGGACGCGAAGGGTTGATCATGGCCAGATTTGCGGTTGCAGAATTTGGTCCCGAATTGCGGTGGGAGCCCGCGCGCGGCGGCGCACTTTTTCCCCACCTCTATGCCCTGCTTGATCCCGCACGTGCCGATTGCGAAACGCTGCTGCAGATTTCTGCCGATGGCACTCACCTTCTTCCTGATTGGGCGCGTGAATGACCCTGTTTGATCTGGCGCGGCGCGCACTCTTTCTGTTTGAACCCGAAAGGGCCCATCGCCTGACCATCATGGCGCTGAAAAGCGGGCTGTTGCGGGCAAGCAAGGATGATCCGCCCGTTCTTGGCGTCACCGCGATGGGCAGGAACTTTCCAAATCCGGTCGGTCTTGCGGCGGGCTTCGACAAAAATGCGGAAGTGCCCGACGCGATGTTGCGCCTGGGCTTTGGTTTTGTTGAGTGCGGGACGGTGACGCCGCGCCCGCAATCCGGCAATCCCAGGCCACGCATTTTCCGCCTGCCAGAGGATCAGGCTGTCATCAACCGGCTTGGCTTCAACAACGAAGGCATGGAGGCTGCGCGCCAGCGCCTCGCCCGCCGCAGCAGGAATGGCATCGTCGGCATCAACATTGGCGCCAACAAGGATTCAGCCGACCGCATCCGCGACTATGGCATCGCCTTTAGGGCGCTGGCGCCNNGAGGCGCGCGCCGGTGATGCCCGCAATATTCCCGTTCTTGTAAAAATTGCGCCTGATCTTGATGACGAAGCCATTGGCGGGATTGTCGATGCGGCGTTGCGCGCCCGCATCACCGGCCTCATCATTTCCAACACCACAATTGGCGGTCGCGATGAATTGCGCTCGGCCCACCGCAATGAGGCGGGCGGCCTTTCGGGCGAACCCTTGCGTGCGCTTTCAACACGCAAACTGGCTGTTGCCGCCCGCGCGGCCGGGGGGCGGCTCTTGCTGATCGGTGCGGGCGGCGTTTCCAGCGGCGCCCATGCCTTTGACAAAATCCGCGCCGGCGCAACGCTCGTCCAGCTCTATACGGGTCTTATCTATGGCGGCCCGGGGCTTGTGTCGCGCATCAAGCGCGAACTGCTGGGCATCCTTGAGCGTGAGAAAATTGCCCGCATCAGCGATGTCATTGGCCGCGATGCAGCAGAGCTGGCGCGTTAGGCGGCTTTGACCGTATCAGCGGCGGCCGCCGGAAAATGCCGCGGGAAAGTCAGCGTCACGCGCGTGCCTTGGCCGATTTCGCTTTCGATCTGCATTTTGCCCATCATGCGTTCGACGAGGATGCGCGTGATCGAAAGACCAAGGCCGGTGCCGCCGTTCCTGCGCTGATAGACATCTTCCACCTGGAAGAAGGGTTGCGTGAGGAACGGCAGCTTGTCTTCGGGAATGCCGGGCCCTGTGTCTTCCACCTGAATGCGCACCGAACCCGCCGCATCGGTGTCGAGCATGATGGTGACGGCGCCTGCATCCGTGAACTTGACCGCATTGCCGGCCAGATTGATGAGCACCTGACGCAGTGCCGTTTCATCACCATTGATGCAAAGCGGCTCCCGGGGCCCAAGCAGGCTCAACACGATGCCCTTCTGCGCTGCCTGCATGTCCAGCATCTTGCAGGTTTCGGC
>DEIC01000063.1:6757-10227 GCA_002352285.1 Alphaproteobacteria bacterium UBA2784
GGTCACTTGCAGGCGGCGCTGCATGCGGCTCCAGTTGCCGCCCAGCACGCCAAAACCAAAAAGCACGCCGATGGCAGCTGTAATCACGAAAGGCCAGATGGCCTCCGCCATGCGCGCACCAGGTGCGGTTGTCGTCCAGTAGAAATAGCCGGCGGTTTGCCCGTCGACGCCTTCGAGCGCAAGAAACGCATCGCTTGGCACTTCGGCCTTTGTGAATGAAAATCCGTCCAGATGATAGCGCTGGGCGAACTCTGCCATTGCGTCGGCATCCAGAAGCCGCGCCCACAGAAGGACGACGGGAGGCGACGTATCAGCTTCGCCTTCGCGGCCAGGCGTGTGGGGTGTGACGCGCGCTGCCGCAACCAGATAGATCTTGCCATACGCGGCAAGAAAGCCGGCGCGTGGTGCGGCTTCGGCACTTGGTGCAGCGCTGATCATCTCGATAAACCTGCGTACAGCCACCGTCTGCGGAAAGCCGCCCGGCACTTCGGTTGCTGTGTAAGGTGCAGCCAGCAGCCTGCCATCGCGGAATACGAATGACGCTGAGATGCCGAATGTTTCGTTGAGCGACCGGGAAATGTTGTCGGCGATCCATGCCGGATCCGGTTCAGGCGCGCTTAAAGTGTCGTACGCATCATCCCAATACGCATAGTCGCCAATCGTGCGCAGCATCTCTTCGGCAAGACCGTCTGTCACGGTTTCGGCGAGGGCCTGTTCATTCTCAAGCGCCAGCGCGTCAATGTTGCCGGCCGCGCGCTCAACAACAGCAAAGACCATCACGGCGGCAAAAATGAAGATGACGGCAGCGGGAAGATAAAAGCTGAAAAGCGGCCGCTGCCAGACCGGCAGCACCGCAGCCTCTCTGTGTCTGGCTGCCGCTTCTTTGCTCATAAGGCGGCAAGATAGCGGTCGAGCCGTAAATACAGTCTCAAGCCGGATGTTATGACGAGGCCGTCACCTTGCCATTTTCCGGTGCGGTTAACAGAAAGTGACCGCGCAGTGTTGTCACCGGCTTCTCATGGTGATCCTGCCAGGCCTCGGCATGCACATTGACCACGCGCCGACCCAGCTTGGTGATCCATGCCCGGCCATAGGTGTCAACCGGCCGCGCCGAGCGCAAATAGTCGATGTTGATGTCAACCGGCTTCGGCAACTCGCCCGAGGGCGCATCAAACGCGACCTGCAGAATGGCCGTGATCTCAAGGAACGCGCCCAGCACGCCGCCGTGGAGCGCCGGCAGGACCGGGTTACCGATCAGCTCCGGCGAATAGCGCAGGATGGTGGTAAGCTCCGAACCGCGCATTTCGGCTTCAACGCCCAGCCAGCGCGCATAGGGCAGCGCTGCCGCCAGCGCCTTGAGGTCGGGTTTGGCATTGCGGGCCAGCGCATCACGCAGAATGTCCATTGCTGTCAGCGCTCCGATTTTGGCGGCGACATGACGCCCCGCTCATTCGCATCGATCATGAACGAGGCAACACAGGTCGCAACGGGATCTGACGAGTCGCTGTGATAGGCGGTGCCGCGCACAAACGCGATTGAGCGCGTGATCTTGAAACACTCGGCCCGCGCAAAAACGGTTTCACCCGGCGTCGCCGCACGCATGTAATCGATCCGCAGGTCAAGCGTGGCAATCGATCGGAACGTGCCAAGAGCTGCTGCAACAGCAATGCCGCAAATATTGTCGAGGAGGGCGGTGACCACGCCGCCATGCAGGACGCCGGTTTCAGGGTTGCCCGAAAGATGCGCGGCATAGGGCACATAGCCGGTCGCGCCGTCCCTGGTTGCTGACTGGAGATGCAGGCCAAGGCTCCTGGCGTGCGGCACATGGCCCAGAATATGTCCGTCAGGCGGCGTCTTGCTCATGTTCCCTCGCGTCACGCGATGTGAAGCCATTCGCGCAAGACGCGCAAGCCTCACATCAGCCTCATTGACAAGCGTCCTGTCCGGCGGGCGCAATGGATCATCTAGGAAAAGGACGCGCACCATGCATGACGCTGCGGAAACAGCTGACCCAAACATCCTGGTCGAGCGCTGTGGCGCCATCCAGATCATGACCATCAACCGGCCGCGCAAGATGAATGCGCTGACCCCCGAAATGTTTGTTGCATTGGCCGACGCCTATACAGCGCTTGATGCTGATCCGGATCTGCGCGTCGGCATTCTGGCAGCGGCTGGCGATCACTTCACGGCGGGGCTGGAGCTGACCCGCTTTCACGAGGGCATGAAGAAAGGCGACAGCGGTGCGACAGGCGCGGGCGGCAAAGTCGATCCGTTTGCGCTGCGCCGCAAATGCCGCAAGCCGGTGATCGCTGCGGTGAAAGGCATCGTCTATACCGCGGGCCTAGAAATGATGCTGGCAGCAGACATTGCGATTGCCGCCCGATCCTGCCGCTTCTCGCAACTGGAACCCAGGCGCGGTGTCATGGCGGCGGGTGGCGGCACCATCCGCTTTGTCGAACGCTGCGGCTGGGGCAACGCGATGTATCACCTTCTGACCGCCGATGAGTTTGATGCTGGCGAAGCGCTGCGGATCGGCATTGTGCAGGAAGTGGTGGAAACAGGAACCGAACTGCAGCGCGCTCTCGCGCTGGCCGAAAAGATTGCCCGTCTGGCGCCATTGGCCGTCATGGCGACAAGGGAATCGTCGCTGACTTTTGTTGAGCTGGGCGAGGCAGCGGCGATTGCGGCCCTTCCGGCCACACAACAGCGGCTTGCCATGACTGCGGATGCAGCCGAAGGTGTCAGAAGCTTTATCGAGCGGCGCGAGGGCCGCTTCACCGGAACCTGAGGGTCGAAGCCATGCGAAAGGCAGCTTTGTTGCTCCCGCTGCTCGTATGGGCCTGCGCCAGCGACAGTGGCTCCTGCATGGGTTCGCCCAGCACGCAATATGGCTGCCCGGAAAGCAATCCGGCTGCCGCTGTGGTTCTCTTTGGCGCCGCGGCCCTGGCGGGCGACGGCAATGGACTTTCAGCCTCAGAAGAACGTGCGCTGAATGAGCGCCAGGCGCAAAGCGCGGCAACAATGGAGCGCATCTGCGCCACCATCGAAACGCGCATGCGCGATATGGCGGCATTGAAACCGGATGCGGCGGCCGTTCTGGATGCAGCGGGCGCGTTAGGCCCGGATACGATGCGGCAGCGTTTCATGGCATGCACCGGCTTTCACGCCGAAGCGGCGGGTGACTTTACCTTTGCCTGGCGCATGTATTTTTACGCGGCGATGAACTCGCTCTGGCAACGCGAGGGTGAGGCAGAGCGCGGTAAGGATCCCGAAGGCGACCTCGGCGACGCGCTGCATTATGGCGTGCTGGATGCCATCCTGCGCCTGCGTGCGGCAGGCCATGATTCTGGCCTCTATTACGTGGGCAAGGAGCGGCTCGATAACCTCACCTGCGCCCAATTGCGCCGCGAAGCGCCGCAATATACGCAATGTGAGTAGCTCGGGCGTCGCCTTTGCCTATGGCGGCGCGG